>CAZGCG010000376.1:0-3505 GCA_964524205.1 uncultured Sphingobacterium sp.
ATCCCCGAAGAAATACGCTCCCGGTACGCAGGCCTGTACTATTTCCTGAAACAGTAGTTTTAAGCGCTGCAGCTGATTTGGATTTAAAAGTAAATTACTGGCGTAACCTTACTTCTTTTGGTTTAAATATTAATCAGGCAGCATTCAGCGATAATTGGGGTGCAGGGGGAGTAAACTCGCTGGCATTGGGCGGACAATTTTCCTATAAGACCGATTATACCAAAGAAGATAAAAACTTTGCTTCAGAGCTTATCCTTCAATACGGTAAACTAAATAATAAAGGTCAACTGGCAAGGAAAACCGTTGACAGAATTTTCTGGGATAATAAGGTTGCGTTAAAATTGTCAAAAAGCTGGTATTTTTTCGGATCCATAAACTTTGAATCACAATTTGATCTGGGCTATTCCTTTTCTAGGGATGCGCTTGGTAATGAAAAGCGAACCCTCTTATCCAAATTTATGGCTCCGGGATACCTGACCGAATCTTTTGGATTTGAGTATAAGCCGGTCAAGCACTTCTACCTTCGTATAGGTACCGGAACTGCCCGCCAGACTTTTGTGCTTGACAGGAATCTTTATCTGACTAATCCAAAGAATTTTGGAGTTGTACCCGGTAAGACTTTCAGAAATGAGCTGGCGTTTCAGTTAGTTGGCTCCTATGATAAGGATGTTGCAAAAAACCTGAATCTGAAAGGCCGGTACAGTATGTTTGCCAATTACGAAAAATTATCAAGTATTGACAACCGGCTTGACCTGACCTTAACCGCGAGTGTAAACCGCCTGATAAATGTATCCCTGGCTGGAATCATTCTTTATGATGATGATACAGCAAACAAAATTCAGGCTAGCCAGGCTATGGCATTCGGACTCGCTTATAAATTTGCGAATTAGAAATCTGAAACATGCCCTGAAAAATTACAGATAATTTTCAAATCTGTTATTTCTTTACAAGCTGCAGATAATCAACATAATAAAGAATCTTCAGTGAAACATTATTGTTCTGTGGTAAACTGGTAACCCGGTCAAAGTTTTGGAAATATCCCAACCGGTTCTCAGCTTCCATATTCTCCGATAAATTTTTATAGGCCACACTCAGCTCACTTCCCGGAGCAAAACGCCAGGAATAAACCAGATCAATGTTGAATACATTATAATTCGTATGAGTACCCTTGAACTCGGCTCCATCATGGTCCTGCAGCTCCCCGTCGTCTCTCAGAAAATAAAAAGCTTTATTATTTCTTTTGGACCAGTAATGCCTTCCCCTAACCATAATAGCCATATTGCTGTTGAAGGTATAGGTGGCATCAAACATGCTTTCAATGGTACTTCTGTCAAATCTTGAAAAAATAATCTCCTTTGCCTTACTAAGTCCTAACCATGCAGAATAATCATATTGAGGTTGAGCACTGAAATCAACTCCAAGCGAAAGCCTGTTCTTAACCCTGAAATTCTGATAAAACCCTGTCACATACCCAACACCATGGAACTGTTCCCTAAGTCGGGCAGAAAAAAATACACCTGCATTATACTTTCTTATCGGGTTTGACCTAAGTCTGAAATTTGCATAGGTGCTGGCAGGAGTATTGAATTCTTTCCCTGCCACTCTCGGTTCATAAAAATCATTACCCATAAACTGCCTGTAAAAGTCAAGATTCAGAGTCCAGAAATTTTTAAACTCGAAATATCCGCCTGTGGATGCTCTTGACGACTGAAATGCACGTGGCAGATACCTATGGGTTTGAAAGATCCCCATGTAAGTATTGAAACGATTAAATATCTTGCAGGGAGTATAAATATTATAACCTATATCAAAGGAATGGCTAATGAAGTTGTTATTATTAAAATAGCCAAGATCGGTAGGATCAAATTTATTATCAGACAAATCAAAACCATATCCCCAGGTAAAATTTCCACTCTTCTTACCTGCCCCAAGTTCATAATTAAAGCCTGAATTATTTGAACCACCGGGGACTTCTGCTCCCACATAACTAAACTTACCGGCTCCTGCAACATAATACTTGTTGTTTCGGTCATTCAAATTTGCTAAGAATGAACTCACATTGGCATCATATGCGGAACCCTGTCGGATAACATTGGTATTCAGGAAAGTAACTGAACTGTTGTTTTTTAAAGACTGATCAAGAACCAGAATATTATAATTACTTAATGGATGTGATTCAATAAGACGTTCTTCTCCCAAGCTATTTTCAACTCTTGCATAACCGCGCTTGGTAACCGCATTAAAGAAACCCAAACCTAAACCATTATCTGATCGGCCTGAGATTTTTGTGGCATTGAGTAATTTACTTTCTGTGGGATTTTCCCGTATAGTTTCTCCGGGCAGCAGCTGTGAATTTACATTTGCTATATAAGCAGGATTTGAACCGATCCTTCTCGAATAAAAAAGATTTCCCTTATTGAACAACTCCGTTCCTTCGGTAAAGAACTGCCTGTTTTCATTAAATCTTACTTCAAAGGGACTTAGATTAAGTACCTGATTATCTGAACGAATCTGGCCAAAGTCAGGAACAAGGGTCATATCTAAAGTAAAACTCTGACTTATGCCATACTTGATATCCATTCCGCCATTGAAACTACCGGTCGTATTTTTCTTTCCGATTATATTATGAGGATAGTTATTAGCAGTAGTGGAGATGTAGGGCGAGAATGATAATCTGATGGGCGACTTAATCCCTTTTATTCCACTTAATTCACCTTCCTGATTGATAAATCCGCTGATCTTTGGATCTATGTAACTCCAGCTGGTCTGCTGATTATTCATGTGCCGTCGGCGGGTTATATTTAAACCCCACTCCTGAATTTCACCGGAACCGAACCTGAGCGCAGAATAAGGAATCTTTAATTCGGCTGTCCAGCCCAGACTGTCAGTTCTTACCTGACTATCCCATACTGCGTTCCAATTCTTGTCCTCATTTCCAGAATTCGAGTATTTGGCATCAAACTGAGTACCAGTAGAACTTACATAAAAGCCAAAAGCATTGATCCTGTCGAGATAAGTATCAAAAACAATTCCTAAAAAATCAGAATTGTTAAGATTATCCCTGGGCATAAGTTCACGGAAAATACTATCGGGCACATCATACATCCGAGCTCCAATGTAAATGGCTGTATTGTCATAGACTATTTTGACTTCAGTTCTTCTTTCTCTGGGCTCAAGACGTCCGGGAAGAGGCTTAAACTCAATGAAATCACTCGCTGGCTTGGTCTCTTTCCAAACCCTGTCATCTAATTCACCATCTATTTTTGGTGAGTGATCTGTACGAACTGCATTGAACTTTCTGTGCTCCTGAGCCTCACAAATACTTCCTATTAGACAGAAAAATCCAGCAATTATTATTCTAAACCTCATTCGTAAATTTCAACGTTGCAAAGAAATTAAAATGTTAGATACTTTAGGTCTAAGCAATGGGAATGTTACTTTTAATATGAATTTTTTTGATTTTGATCTGTTTCCCTGAGGAATAAACAATTATTTTAGTCCTGTA
>CAZGCG010000377.1:0-3502 GCA_964524205.1 uncultured Sphingobacterium sp.
CGTGAAAGTATAAAATAGGAGGAGATTTAATAACCGGCAAGAGCGAAATTAAAACAGCTAAGCATTAATACCTAAAGCCTAAAACCTAATACCTAATACCTAATACCTAGGTTAAACCATAAATAAAGTCTTCCAATTTGGCTCCGGTTTCCAGATTCAGACGTTGCTTTAACCTGCGTTTACTTCTGCCTACACTCTCCTTGCCGATGCCCAAAGTATTGGCGATTTGATTGCTTGTAAGTTTCAAATACAAAAGTGTAGCTAAGCGCTCTTCGGCTGGATTTATCGCTGGAAGTATTTGTTGTAATGACGGTAAAAAATCCGGATAGGCCTTAGAAAACTCTAATCTGAATTTTTCCCATTCTGTATCTGTAACCAGCGTATATTGTAAAAGGCTTTCGTTTAACTGCTCGTTATCCAATGCCAGTTGCTTTTGAAGTTTAAATATTAGGTTTTCCTTTTCAATAATATTCTCTTTAAAACTTACTATTTGGCTTCTAGCTTGATCAGCCTTCTGCTCAGCGAGCTTTCTCTCCCTTTTCAAGGTTTCAGCAACATGTTTTTGCCTGAGCATTTTTCTGTTGTAAAAAAGCAAGGCAATAACGGTTAGGAGAACAATAGTCACCAGGATGAGATTTCTGAGTAAACGCTGGTTGGAAATGGTCGTTTCTGCTTCACTTAAGCTGGTCTGCATGTTATCAAATGCGATTTGGGCATTCATAGCAGACAATTTACCCATATTTACCCTTTCGATTAATTTGTCTCTGTGTTGCTGGTACAAGGCATAATAGGCGAAAGCGCTATCCGTTTGATTGCTTGCACGGAAGCCATCAGCCAATCCTTTACTCGCAAGAACCCTCTCACTTAACATACCTTCTTTTGTGGCATAATGATATGCACTTCTAAATTTATTCAATGCCAAATTGTAGGCTTTTTTCTTCAAATAGAGTGCGCCCTGAGTATTTTCGCCCATTGCAACATTATTAAATGATTTTAGCCGAATGCTGGTCGTTAAATACTCATTAAGAAGTGGAATCGCCAGGTCAGCTTGATTTTGCAGAGCTAAAACTCTTCCAATATTACCTTTAGCAATCGCCATCCATAGGTCTTGATAATTAGGGTCCGGGTCTGGTTTGTTAATTAGCGAATTCAAAATCTGTTGGTAGAAGTACTTTGAGCTATCGAGTTTACCTAACCTATAATATGAGGCACCAACAATATCTGTTTGCAGAATCTGCAAGTGCGGATTAAATGAATCACTCTTTTCACTGTTTAAGGATAAACATTTAAGTCCGTAATTGATACTCTGTTTGTAGTCTTCATTTGCATATAATCCAAGACTTACATTATAATAACGGTTAGTTACGTACTCAAAATGATTATTGCCGACTTTTCTTTGCAGTTCTATTGCCTTTAAATTATACAGCACATAATTACTATTTTTTCTATTCAGCTCAGCGTATTGTGCATAAAGTTCAGCTTTTAGCTGATCATCATTCAATTGACTGGCCAATTTTATACACTCCAGTAGAATAGGTCGGAATCTAGAGAACTCTGCCTCAGTCCAGATGCCCAGTTCAATTTTCCCAAAAACTTCATACATCACTGTTCTAATCCACAACCTGTCATTTGGGTGATCTTTTAAATAGGCGTACATCTCATTAACTATCTGACGATATTCAAGTGCATCCTTTTTTTCTTTTAACAGGCTATAGGTCTGTTCTGCTTTATGGGTTTGAGAAGTGTCGGAGGTTTGCCAGGCCTTGATATATGGAGAAATCAGGCGACTTTGAGCATTAGCTGTAAGACTCCAGAATAAAAGAATGAATAATATAGCCCGCAATATTTTTTATTCTTGAAATTAAAATAATAAGAAGTTCAAAAGAAAAACAGCTTCCCAAAGCTTCAAGGGCAAATGTATAAAATCTTTTAACGTTGCGGGAGTCGGATCTGAAAGCCAGGACCTCCTGCCCTTAACTTAATGACACTGCACCTTCAGGGTCGAGGAAAGAGGGTTTATCTGTAAAGAAAGGGCATTCCAGAGCTAATTCAATTTCGGCAAAGAAAAACAAACGGTAGTACCCTTACCTAATGTACTTTCAATCCATAATTCGCCATGATGATTTTCGATCAGCTCTTTAGAAAAAACCAATCCGAGTCCACTGCCTTTTTCATTGGCGGTACCGCGCATTGTGGTTCGCCTGTTCATATCGAAAAGTGACCTCAAGGCATCATTGCTCATGCCAACACCTTCGTCCCTGACTAAAAAAGTCAATTTATCCTCAGCTTCTGTTGCAGAGAAAATAATGGTTTGGTTACTATGGCTAAATTTAACAGCATTGGCTGTTAAATTTCTTATAACGAATGAAATCTGCTCCAAATCGGCTATAATGCCGGTTGCCGGCGAGATATTGTTTTTAAAAACCAGGTTTTTCTTAAGAGCCGCCTGATTGAAAAACAGTTTTATTCTTTCAACCACCTGATAAAGATCTATCTGTTCAGGTTTAATCTTACTTTCAGAATTATCAGCATAATAAGTTTGTGTTGCCCAGGCCAAAATATTATCCAGCGTTTCCAGCGAAAGGTCTACGCTTTTCTGTAAATCAGCAGTTAAGCTTTTCTTTTCGTTCTCTGTCAATTCATTGTTCGCCATAAGTCCCAGTATCCCTTTTGCATCTACAAAGGGGGTACGCATATCGTGCCCGATGACAGTAAGCATCCTGTTCTTAAACATGATCGAATTCTCAAGGGCTAATTTTTGGTCCTGGATAATTTTTTCGGATCGTTTAGCTTTATTAAACACTGCGATATAAATAAAAGAAATGCCGATTAAAGGAATTACGGTGTTTATAAGATAAAAAACGGGTGCTGCTTTGGGTAAGGGAAAGTAGGGAAGATAAAATTGCTGATGTAAATTAATAATTACAGCAATGACAAGTATGATAAGCATACTAATTATTTTATACCTGGTACTCTTACCGAAAATTGCCAGACATATCAGGGCAATGATCAAATAATTTTGATCGCCAAGATTGGTTCCAAATGCTAAACATGAATAAATAATCCAGATGGTTGTGCTTATCGGCAAAAAGTACCGTACAAAGTTTACAGCCTTAAAATAGCAAAGCACCAGTGAAAAAGCCATAATTCCCGCAAGTACAATCAGGGATATGGCATAAGGTACCGAGTCTCTTCCAAAAAATGCACTGATAAGCGCCAAAATACCGCTAACGGCACTAATAACAGTCATTATTTTAATAAAGGAACTATCTGCAAATCCAGCTTCGTTGTTCTTTAAAAAATAATGGTTTGACATCTGGTTAAAATTTTTCTAAATATAATGTTAAAAAAAATAAAGCAGCAAAGGAAGGATGTGATCTCAGCTATTAAAATTAAAACAAAAAAACTTTTAGCAGAGTCTTTATACTTACCGCCTCTTTCGCGTTCGGTGTACTACCGCGCCCGGGGCGGTTTCACCATACTAACGGCACCATTGGGGAAT
>CAZGCG010000378.1:0-3501 GCA_964524205.1 uncultured Sphingobacterium sp.
CAGAAAAAATCATACTTTTGCAGCTAATTTAATAAAGAATGTTTGAGCGCCCAATAAACTTAAAAGATTCATCAGAAACCACATTACATGATGAATCCCGTCAGGGTGAAGCCTTATTATTAGAGAGCAGCGGACAATATACAGGGCGAAAACTGTACATTGAAAGTTACGGTTGTGCGATGAATTTCTCTGACAGTGAGATTGTTGCATCGATCATGCAGGATATGGGCTTTGAAACAACATCTCAATATAAAGAAGCTGATGTCATTTTTATAAATACCTGCTCAATTCGTGATAATGCTGAGCAAAGGGTTAGAAACCGCCTGCGTGAATTTGGAGCTGCTAAAAACAAAAAACCAGGAATGACAATTGGCGTTCTAGGCTGCATGGCTGAGCGTTTAAAATCTAAATTTCTGGAGGAAGAGAAGCTTGTTGATATTGTGATCGGTCCTGATTCGTACCGCGATCTGCCAAACCTGATCGCCAAATCAGATGAGGGGATGAAGGCAGTCAATGTACTTCTAAGCCGGGAAGAAACTTATGCTGATATCAGTCCTGTACGATTGAATAGCAATGGTATCTCCGCCTTTGTCTCTATCATGCGCGGATGCGATAATATGTGTTCGTTTTGTGTGGTCCCGTTCACCCGGGGCAGAGAAAGAAGCAGAGACCCTCAATCAATTGTACAGGAAGCAAGGGAATTATTTGAAAATGGTTATCGTGAAGTAACCTTACTTGGTCAGAATGTAGATTCTTATAAATGGGGAGGAACGGCCTCACCCCCAGCCCCTCTCCAGGAGAGAGGGGAGAATGAATTACAAGATGAGAATGAATCCAACTCCCTCTCCTTTGGAGAGGGCCGGGCTGAGGCCCTAAATTTCGCCGGACTATTAGAACTTGTTGCTCAGATCAATCCCCTCTTAAGAGTACGTTTCTCCACATCCCACCCGAAAGATATAACCGATGAGGTATTGCATACCATGAAGAAGTATGAAAATATCTGCAATCATATTCATCTGCCAGTACAATCAGGAAACTCCAGGGTGCTGGAACTGATGAACCGTACCTATACACGGGAATGGTATATTGAGAGGATCGATACCATTAAAAAGCTTATTCCGGATTGTGCTGTCTCAACCGATATCATCATCGGTTTTTGCACCGAAACTGAAGACGAACATCAGGATACGCTAAGCCTTATGGATTATGCACAATTTGATTTTGCATATATGTATACCTATTCGGAACGTCCCGGCACACTTGCTGCCAAGCGTTTTGAAGACGATATCCCGGAAACGGTAAAAACCCGCAGATTCAATGAGATTTTGAAAAAGCAACAGGAATGCTCGTTGAAACGTCTGGAGCAACATATTGGCAAAACACATAAAGTGCTTATTGACGGATTCTCAAAGAAATCAGACAATGATTTTTCGGGCAAAAGCGAACATAATATCACTGTAGTTTTTCCGGTAAATGAAGCATATAAAGCTGGCGACTATGTTGATGTCAGAATAGAACGCTGTACCCCGGCCACTTTAATAGGGAGAATTAAGGCTGATGTGGAGATTTGAAAATTTGGAGATTTGAAAATGCCAGAAAACAAATTAAAATTCAGCCGGGTAATATTAATTGGAAAAATTAAAGATTGATTTGGAAATGATATAGCATCATCAAATTTTCAAATCATCAAATCATCAAATTACACTAATGGATGTTCAGGACATAAAAAACAGATTTGGTATCATTGGTAATTCACCTTTACTCAACCGGGCAATTGATATTGCGAGGCAGGTAGCACCAACCGATATTTCTGTGCTGATTACCGGTGAAAGCGGTAGCGGTAAAGAGGTTTTTTCACATATTATTCATGCATTGAGTGCCCGCAAACACGGTCCCTTTATAGCTGTAAACTGTGGTGCGATACCCGAAGGAACGATCGACTCCGAATTGTTTGGCCACGAAAAAGGATCATTTACCGGGGCTCACGATGCCCGCAAAGGATATTTTGAGGTAGTTGACGGCGGAACCATATTTCTGGATGAAGTTGCTGAACTACCAATCGGAACTCAGGCCCGCTTGTTAAGGGTTTTAGAAACGGGTGAATACATTCGTGTGGGTTCTTCCAAAGTTCAGAAAACAAATGTTCGTGTGATTGCTGCTACAAATAAGGATGTTTTCGACGCAGTAAGTGCCGGGAAATTCCGGGAAGATCTTTATTACCGACTGAACACCGTACCATTGAAAATTCCTGCATTAAGAGAGCGAAAGGAAGATATAAATTTACTGTTCAGGAAGTTTATTGCTGATTTTACAGATAAATACAGAAGTCCTTCAGTACAGCTCGACCAAAGTGCACAGCAGGTATTAATGAATTACAGCTGGCCAGGAAATGTTCGTCAACTTAAAAATATAGCTGAACAAATTGCTGTTCTTGAAAAGGATAGAAATTTATCGGCTGAACACCTTCAGAATTATATCCCAACTGAGGCCGGAAGCACCCTTCCCATGCGTATTCCGAACCAGAATAAGGATGATTTTTCTGAAAGGGACATTCTTTATAAAGTGTTATTCGATATGAAGAAGGATATGATGGAATTGAAAAAGCTGGTTGCTGAGATTATACAAAATGGAGGCAATACCTCAAGCATTCAGTCGAACCAGAAGGCAATCAATCAGCTTTACAGGGATATTGAAATTCCCGGAAGCAATAACCTGGCCCCTGATCCGCATCAACTGGTAATCCATCAGCCGGATAATGATAAATCATATGATATGATGGATGAAGCAGAAGAGGTAGAAGAATCCTTATCATTAATAGACAAAGAATCAGATCTGATTAAGAAAGCACTTAAGAAGCATAAAGGAAAGCGGAAATTAGCTGCTCATGAACTTGGGATATCGGAACGTACTCTGTATCGCAAAATAAAGGAATTAGAACTTTAAGCCAGTCACGGAATATGCAAAAAATCCTTTCAAAATTCAGAAACTCCCTCATTCTCGCACTTGTACTGCTTACACAGTCCTGCGGAACCTACTCCTTCTCAGGAGCTTCAATTCCTCCGGAAATGAAGACGATTTCTGTTCAGTTCTTTGAGAACACTTCGGCTTTGGTGGTACCTTATCTTAGTCAGCAATTTACTGAAGGATTAAAAGACAGGATAAGAAATCAATCCAGATTAAGCATTGTGAGAACCGAGGCAGATGCTAATTTTGAAGGAAGGATTACTGACTATTCTATCCGGCCTGTTGCTATACAGGGGAATGACAGGGCTGGACTGAACAGGGTTACCGTAACAGTTAGTGTAAAATATACGAATATTCTCAGTCCGGAGTTAAATTTTGAGCAATCATTTCAGGCATTTCAGGAATTTAGTCTGAATCAGGGCCCAATACAAACCCAGGAACAAAAATTATTAGAGTTAATCATCGATCAGCTTACGGAGCAAATTTTTAACAAGGCTTTTGCCAATTGGTAATAAATATTTAGCTTTCAAAAAACTC
>CAZGCG010000379.1:0-3498 GCA_964524205.1 uncultured Sphingobacterium sp.
TCCAAAACCTAATCCCATGGCTTAAGAGCCTTATCCCCAAATTAATAACTGCACTATTATAAGCTTTCTTCTATCAAACTCAGGTTAAGTCAGTCAATCTTATCAAGCTGATCCAGAAGATCGTCGAGCCCGTCTTCAGTCTTCGTAATCAGTTTCCTGACCTGCATATAAAAAGAATCAAGCCCTTCTATATCCGGCGAATACCCGCCATACTCTAAGAGGCCAATTTTTGTGTTCAAATGATTAAATAGTTCAAAGGAAATTGTGCCTGCACTTTTTCCAATATAGATCTTAAAGTCACTGATGGAAGTGTAAAATGTATTTCCATCTGCCTCTTCATTCCAGTGCAGTTTTCCCTCTTTGGTTAGTTTCCTGACCTTATTATAAACAGACAAGGTTTTATTTGCTTCCATAAGATTAACTTTAAGATTAAATTTCGCCGTTTCGCTTTCGGGAAAGCCATTCCAGACTTAACAGAGCAAGTATCATGAAAAATAATAGCTTCAGATCTATAAGCTCACTATACTTTGGGTTTTCATAAAATACTGATTTCACCTGCTCATTTGCTTTGATCAATGCAGGCAGTTCATCAAGCTGTGCAGGAAAGAGCATCTGACCACCATTCTGCTTTGCGATAGTGAATAATAACTGATGATTTGCGATACTCTGCTTATATTCAGAATCTTGCCTGCTTATTATAAATTGTCCTTCTGCCTGATGTTTCACTTTCCCAAGAGTTGTTCCGGCAGTATAATTATATTCCCCGGCAACTAATTCTCCTGCATCCAGTTGATATGAGTTTAAGGTGCGTGAAAAAACGAATGAATAGCTTTTTCCATTTTTGTTGTTCAGAGCAATATTGACATCCGGAGTATTTACAAGCTCAAAAGCATCATTGTATAATTCTGCATTCAGAATGACATGTTCATTTTCATCAAAAGTATTTTTTGAGGCATAGACCCTGAATTTACGCTTATCATCTGCGCTAACCAGGTACTGTACAGTTTTTGTAATTAACTCATCAATAGCCTCATGACTTGCATTTTCCTGAAAATCCTCCAGCCTCCATCGCCAGATTCCCTCCCCGGCAAGAACAGCAATTCTGCGCTGGAGATCCTCTCCAAACAATAATAATGGCTTTTCTGTAGGCAATTTTCCGATCTGCTGGTTCATCAGCAAGCTGGAAGGTCCTTTCAGGCCATAATTGCCAAAAGGTGTTAAAAGCGGGCCGAAATTACTGATCTTTGACCTGCTGCTTTCGCTGAGTGTAAAGGCATAAAAATCAGATTTAACAGATGCGGTAGCTTCCTGTATCATTCCGCTTGAATTAAGCGTAATTAAGCTTTGTGAGGCTGAAAAAGCAGGAATATTGCTCTGAGCACCCAACACATAAAGTATAGGCTTGGCAGCGCCCAACTTCAGTACATCCCTGGCATTATTACTGATTGAAGGCACCTGATGCAAAATAAGCAGACCTGCTTCCTGAATTTCTGCCGGACTAACATCCTGCACCATACGAACCTTCACTGAATAGTTCTTATTGATCTCGATGGATTGCCTGATTGCACTGATATCCGGATGAGGGGCATTGGCAATAATCAGGACATTCTTTCTGCCGTCAATAACCTCAACAAAAATGGTTTGAGTATTATTGATCAGGGATAACTCGTTTGAAAGGGCAGCAAGTTTGATTGTGTAGGATTGAACCCCTTTCTTTTCTGCGGGTAAGTTCAGTAAAATAGTTTGCCGGAATTCATTGGAATTGATCGTTATAGGCTTTGATATGAGAACACCTGATTCTGTACTAACAGTAAGCATGGAGGTATTCCCTTCTGATTGATAAGCCTCAATGCTTAGCCCGATCTGAAACTGATTACCCAGATAAGCAATATTGTTGTAATTCACATTAGCGATCAGAAGATCTCGCTTTGCTATCGTATCACCCAATGCAATGGTATAAATTGGTGCTTTAAGATTCTTACTCTCATATTGAGGATTCGAGCCTCTGTTATAAATTCCGTCAGTTCCAATAATGACAGCACCAATATTGCGGTTGGAGAATTGATCATCGATTAGCTTAAAAACCGATGAAATATCCGTCAGAGAGCCATCATATCTTACATTAAGTCCGCTTTTAATTTCATTTGAAAAATTAAAAGTACGCAGCTCATAATCAGCCGAGAGATCCTTCTCAAGCTTTTTGAGCTGATCGTTATAGTTTTGCGTATTGAAATCTTTAGTTTTGGAGAGAAGGATTGAAGCTGAATTGTCCTGCGCAAGGATGATCAATGGTTTCTCAACTATACGCTTAATTGTTTTGACGAGAGGAGAAAAAAGCAAAAATGCGATCGTAGCAATTGCAATGGCCCGGAGAGCAAACAGAAAATATCTCAGGTTTTTATGAAGATGTGCGGATGGTCTATATAAAAGATAGGCGTAAGCGATACCCAATCCCAAACAGGCCAGGAGCCATAAATAGCTTTCTGAAGTAAATTGAATTTGAAATAATAGCGGCATAGCTAATACAAATATGCCTTTTTAAATCTAAGCTTTCAATCTTTCATTAGATATTAATCGATCTCGAAATTAGCATTGACTACAGCAATTATTTCCTTTCTGATGGAGCTGACATCATTCACACCATAATCAGAAATCAGGTTCGAATTTTCCGGGGTGATCTGAAGCACTCCCATTCTGGCACTTTTAAGAGCCCCCAATTCCCGCCCGGTTGCTTCTGCTATCCGCTCGCCGCGAATCATAGCATCTTTTGCTGCCGCCGCTTGAATTTCAATCTTTATATCCCCGATTTTGGTATAATAATATTCCGGTTGGTTGACCTGAAAATTAACTCCCCTTTCTACCAGTGAACTGATCTCAATAGACATGGTCTTGATCAATTGCACGTCAGAAGATGACACATCGATCGTTTGTGATGCATTATAAGACCTGATTCCTATATTCTGGCCCTGCTGATTAAAAGAATAATTTGGGAAAGAAGTGATCGTCTGAACATTAACCTTATCACTGGCAAAACCCTTAGACTTAAAATATTCCATTAATATTGGTTTCTGAGCCTGAAGTAAACGATAGGCTTCTAATGCTGTAGCAGCCTCAACACTCAGAGTACCACGCAATACCCCCAGATCAGAAACAATAACCTGTTTGGCAGAGCCTGTCACAGTAATCGTCTGGTTCTCACTTTTGATCTTACGCCAGGTACCTGAAAAGATAAAAGTAGAGACGATCAGTGAAAACCCTAAAATGGCAAATGGAATAATGAAGCGATTGTTTATCATGACATTAATTTACGAAATTAATTATAAACAATACAATCAAAATCCATACCAGATTTAAGCTAAAAGCGCAAAGCTAAAAGCAGAAAGATGAAAGCCGAAAGCTAAAAGCGGTAAACGTGAATGGAATGTTAATTGTTTATTCTCAACCCAATAGCTATCGGGTCTCAACTCTCCATTCTCAACTCTCCATTCTCCATTCTCC
>CAZGCG010000380.1:0-3487 GCA_964524205.1 uncultured Sphingobacterium sp.
AAGCCTGCTCATTACCCGGAAAAGATGCCAGCATAACCAGGTTTTGTGTAGGACGCGAAATTAGTTTTAATACTATTTTGGTTATAATGCCGAGTGTACCCTCCGAACCAATCATTAATTGTGTGAGATTATAGCCAGAAGCATACTTGAGTGTATTAGCTCCAGTCCATATTATTTCACCATCAGGAAGAACCACCTCAAGGTTCAACACATATTCTCTGATTGTTCCATATTTCACAACTCTAGGCCCTCCGCTTCCATGAGCAATATTTCCCCCAATAAAACAAGAGCCCTTACTGGATGGATCTACCGGATATAACAATCCCCTTTCAGCGACAGCATTCATGAAAACTTCAGTAATTACACCAGGCTCAAGAGTTGCCTGAAGATTACGCTCATCAATCTCAATGATCTTATCAAACCTCTCCATCGAGATCATAAGTCCGCCCATTACTGGCAAGGCCCCACCACTTAATCCCGTACCGGCACCTCTGGGCGTAACAGGAATCATATACTTATTGCATAATTTTAGCAGTCTTGAGATTTGTTCTTTACTATTCGGTCTGACGACTACTTCGGGATAAAAAATCAGATCTTCAGTCTCATCATGGGAATACTTCTCCAGCGCATCATGATCTGTAAAAACGTTCTCTGCTCCAATAATTTCAGAGATTTCATTTAAAATATCCTCAGTGATCTGGTTGAATGGCATACTATCTGCTGAACAAAAGTTCGATGGTTGAATTATTTACTTCGGCACCCATTGGGGGATGCATTTTGTGAATAGCAATACGAATCATCTGAACAGCAAGAAATTCATGCCTGATCCGCTCTAGTATGCTATGCGCTACGGTTTCTATCAACTTACGCGGAATTTTCATTTCTTCTGAAGCGATATGCAATAATCGTTCATAATTCACAGTATTGGCAATATCATCAGCACCTGAACCATATACTTCAAGTTCTGTATCAATATCGACAATAAATTCTGTCCCAAGAATCTGCTCTTCCGGATAAAATCCGTGATATGAAAAAAAACGAACTCCGTTTAAGCTTACTCTTTGTTTGATAATTCCCATTAAGCAAAAATAGTTTAATTAAAATATACTCCGCGGCAGTGCTGCCTAATTTATTGTTCATTTGAATAATTATTCCAAACAAAAAATATTAACTAATTTCATTCCCTCAAGATTCATATCTTGTTTAACATTTAACAATATGAATCCGTTTCATCCCGCATGTGCGGGATAAAAAACAATAAAACAAACAGATGAAAAGAATCACTTTACTCGCCGCCATTTTAACTGTAATGATAAACAGTATTTCTGCCCAGCAGAAAGCAAATCCCAAAGACACAGAAGCATGGTCTCCTGTCCCAAAGATTGTTCAACCACAAAAAAGTGCGTTATCAGCACCTGAAGATGCATTTATACTATTTGGAGGAAATGACCTTAACCAATGGGTTACTGCTAAAGATCAGTCTTCGGCAAAATGGATAGTTTCCAACGGACAATTCACGGTTAAAAAAGGAACTGGAAATATTCAGACCAAAAGATCATTTTTAAATTATCAGATGCATATTGAGTGGTTTATACCCGAAAACATTACGGGTTCTGGCCAGGCAAGAGGCAATAGTGGAATATTTCTGGCATCTACAGGCAATGGCGATGAAGGCTATGAATTACAGGTCCTCGATTCATATAATAATGTAACTTATAGTAACGGTCAGGCTGGAAGCATTTATAAACAATTTATCCCATTGGTAAACGCATCCAGAAAACCCGGAGAATGGCAGTCATATGATGTTATCTGGACTGCACCGGTATTTAATGAAAATGGGACATTGAAATCTGCAGCAAGAGTAAGTGTATTGCATAATGGGATATTGATTCAAAACAACATTGAACTCAAGGGGGAAACAGTATATATTGGCCCACCCTTCTACAAAAAACATGGACCATTGCCAATCAAATTGCAGGATCACGGAGATCCAAGTGAACCAATAAGCTTTCGCAATATTTGGATAAGAGAATTATAAAAACAAGCTATCCATAAATCAGACCTTTTATAAAATTTGCAAAGAATCGAATTTGCTTAAATTAATAACTCACATAACCTGAGAGGATGTGATTGCCTTCATCCCGGGTCTTAATACCAGCTTGAAATATTTTGGCTTGAAAATTGAATGTTTGTATTCAAAAATAAAAGACATGAAAAATCAATTTATCCTGATTTGTTTAAGTGCATCACTTCTTTTGACAAGTTCGTGTGCTGTTAACCCGGTTACTGGGAAAAAACAGATCGTTCTGATGTCAGAGAGTCAGGAAATTACAATGGGCGCTGACGCAGATCCTCAGATCGTTGCACAATACGGACTTTATGAAAATAAAATACTTCAGGATTTTATCACTCAGAAAGGAAATGAAATGGCTGCAATATCCCACAGGCCAGATCTCAAATATGAATTTAAAATTGTCGACTCTGAAGTATTAAATGCATTTGCAGTACCTGGAGGATATGTTTATTTTACAAGAGGTATCATGGCCCACTTCAATAATGAAGCTGAGTTTGCAGGTGTTTTAGGACATGAAATAGGACATATTACCGCAAGACATTCTGTTTCACAACAAAGCAAAGCCATACTTGGTCAGGTTGGATTAATTGGCAGTATGATTCTGGTACCACAGGTTGCAGAATTTGCCGAACCATTATCCCAGGGTTTAGGCCTGTTATTCTTAAAATTCGGCCGGGACGCTGAACGTCAATCAGATGAACTTGGAGTTGAGTATTCTTCAAAAATTGGTTATGATGCGAAAGAAATGGCTGGTTTTTTCAACACACTCGAAAGACAGCGGGTAGGAACGGAGAGCGCAGAATTACCGGATTTTATGTCCACACACCCAAATCCCGGAGACAGAAATGTTGCTGTTTCAAAACTTTCGGAAGAATGGAAAAAGAAGTTAAACCTCAGCAATCCTAAGGTAAGCAGAGAAAGCTATTTAAAGAAGATTGAAGGTTTAATCTACGGGGAAGATCCTAAACAAGGTTTTCTTGAAAACAACATTTTTTATCATCCTGAATTAAAGTTCCAGTTCAATACTCCGCAAGGCTGGAATTACCAAAACACTCCACAAAAGGTACAAATGGCACCCAAGGATGGTAAAGCTCTGTTGATGATGACACTTGCACCCGGCAGCTCACTTCAGGAAGCAGCAAGCAATGTGGTACAGAAAAACAATCTTCAGGTGATAGAGTCAAACCAGATCACTGTAAATGGCTTGAATGCAATTTCAATGGTTGCAGATGTAAAAGCAGAACAACAACAGCAGCAACAACAGGCATCCTCGGTTAGGACTTTATCTTATCTTATTGAGTACAATAAAAATATATACCTCATACTCGGTGCCAGTTCAGTGACGGATTTCAACAATTACTCTCAATATTTTCTTCAATCAATGAAGAATTTCAAAGAGTTAAAAGATGTTTC
>CAZGCG010000381.1:0-3483 GCA_964524205.1 uncultured Sphingobacterium sp.
ATCATCATACCAGGTGTCTGAGTAAGCAACTGAATCAACAGTTCGGTTTTTGGAACTCTTCAGAACCAGACGGTCGGAACTATTTCCCAGCGAGGGCCATGGAGATATTCCTGCAGTTTTACCATACACTTTGTACTGAATGGTATCTGCCGCCGGGCAAAGAATCAGAAATTCACCAGGTGCTAAAAGGCTTTTCTTTAGACTTCCTTTAGTTTGAGCGTCATTCAGGCTCCATCCTTCAAGATTAAGGGTATCCTTACCCGGATTATGAATTTCAACGAATTCAACCAGAGGTAATCCGACCTCTGGAGAAGGATCGGCGAAGATCTCGGTGATAAAAATTAATGCTGTATCAGGCTTTTCTGGCGGCAGCAGATTTATTAGTGGCAAATTAAAACTCAATTGAGATGGGGTACTCTGAATTGAATTTCCACTACAGTCCTTTAATCCGGAAATATTCAGTACATAGTTTTTCCCTGCTGAAAATTTCTCAGAAAGAGTAATCCTGAGTTGTTTATAATCTGAGTCTGGAATAATATTTTTGATGCTTCCTGCATTTGGAAGAATAGTAAAGTTTTCCCTAAGGACTGTAGATTTATCCAGATGCCGGTTAAAATAGATAATGATTGTGGTGTCTGACAATCTGGTTATGCTGTCTGCTTTTAGGGATAGAAGGTCGGAATTCATTACATAAACAGAATTCTTTTTTCCGGGTGTTCCTCCGGCAGAATCTAATGAAGCGGCCCAGTTAAACAGACCCTGACAAAGTGATTTGGGGTCGATACGTTCCAGACTCCATCCTCCCTGCTTTTTTTCAGTGCTGCGGTACCATTGATCCGAGTAACTCAGAGAATCGATTAAGTTATTTTGTGCATTTCTCAGTTTAAGCATATCACTGCTATTATTTAAACCTGGCCAGGGTGAAATTCCCAGAACATTGCCGAATTTTTGAAACTCGGAGGTATCTGTTTTTGCGCATAATATTAAAATGGAGCCGGGTGCGATGCTGATATTCCCCAATGTTGCTGAACTTGAAGGGTCTAGAAATTTCCAGTTGCTTAAGGAGATTGTCTTATCGCTTGAATTAATTAATTCTACATATTCAACTGACGGAAGGTCTATTTGTGGTGAAGGATCGGGAAATATTTCATTAATTATAATATCCCCGAAACTGCCATAATATGGTTTTGTATAGTTAAATGAATGGGAGTTGCCTGATTTAATCTTATTCCCATTTCTATCACTCACGTTTAGCACAGTTAAAAGAAAATTTCCCGTATTCAGGGGTTCTGAAATCCGGATACTATATTTCTGTGGATCGGCTGTTGTATTTATTTGCACTACTTGGCCTGGAAAATTATTGATATTATAATTCATCTTGTCTTTGACACTCAAGCTATCCATGGCTTCACTGAACCTAATCTCCAAAGTGCTGGAGTCAAGAACAGTGACCATATTTAGTATCGGAGCTATGCTATCTGTATTCAGTGTGCCAATCTTGAAATCATCAAAGAAATGTTTCTGAAAAAACGAGGCAGTTGATTGCTGTATTAAAATTCCGAAAGATGAGCTGTTAATATGGGTGTTGTCAACAAATGAACCTTCATTGACGATGCCCGAATTAGCACCAATCACTTCCCTGTCCAGAGTAAAAAGGCCTAGATGGTTCCGGCTGACACGAATTTTGACTGTATTATTGCTTGAGCCAACTGATCCATTGATGCCATCAATAATACGGATACTGCTAGCTGCATAGCCTGATCTTTTGTATAAGCTGATTTCATCTTCAGTATTACCTATTCTTATAAAATAGCCATTGATTAATGCACTCTGAAGATCAGCTTTATCGGAGATAAGGTATATATCGGCATAGTTTAAGCTCGAAGTACTGAACTGCAAGTTGATCCAGAACTCCCAATAGCAGTTTAAAGCAAGTGAATTTACTGTGCTCAGGTAGAAACTCCCCGATGCTTTATTTGATTCAGACCTCAGACGATTGTTTATGACTTTGAAATCCGCATCTGAATTGCTGCCATTCCATTTGGGATTAGCATTGAAATTCCCGTCAGAAAAATCGTCAATTATCTGGCTTGAGGCTGCATAGCTGCAAAGAATAAGAAGGAGAATCAGTGTGTTTTTCATTTCCGGCAGGTAGAAACAGAATTAAGTTAAGTCCTGTTAAGATTCTTAAAAAATAGAATGAGTGTCCGGTATTCTCTGAGCTAGTTATTGGTAAATTATTAGATAAAATGGGAATAATAGTAACAATTGACATGAAAATTGATCTGTGCAGGCAGGAATCGGGTAAAAACCCAAACAATTTCCCATATTTGCTTAATTATTATATGTTTAACACTAAAAAGAATTAAAAAATGAAAGTCGCAGTAGTAGGCGCTACCGGCCTGGTAGGTTCGGTGATGTTAAAGGTCTTAGCAGAGCGCAATTTCCCGGTAAGTGAGTTGATCCCCGTAGCTTCAGCAAAGAGCGCAGGTAAACAGATCGAATTTAAGGGAAAGAAGTATACTGTTGTGACCATGGATGATGCTATAGCAATGAGGCCTGATGTGGCTTTGTTTTCTGCCGGTGGCGGTACCTCTCTGGAAAATGCTCCCCGCTTTGCGGAAGCAGGTACAACAGTTATTGATAATTCATCAGCATGGCGGATGGATCCTTCTAAAAAACTTATAGTACCAGAGGTAAATGCAAATCAGTTAAGTGCTCAGGACAAGATTATTGCTAATCCTAACTGTTCTACTATACAAATGGTGGTAGTTTTAAAACCATTACATGATAAATATAAAATCAAGCGGGTTGTGGTTTCAACTTATCAGTCAGTTACCGGAACAGGGGTAAAAGCCGTTGACCAGATGATGAATGAGCGTAAAGGGATTGATGGTCCGATGGCTTACGCTTATCCAATCGATTTGAATGTAATACCCCAGATAGATGTGTTTCAGGAGAACGGGTATACTAAAGAGGAGATGAAGATGATTCTCGAAACCAAAAAAATCATGAGTGATGATTCAATTCGTGTAACTGCAACAACAGTTCGCATACCGGTTATGGGAGGACATTCAGAATCAGTTAATATTGAATTTGAAAATGAATTCGACCTGAATGAGGTTCGTTCAATACTTGAAAAGGAGGAGGGAATAATCGTTGTGGATGACCCTGCAAATCTGAAGTATCCAATGCCAATGGACGCTCATGAAAAGGATGAGGTTTTTGTTGGAAGAATTCGTAGAGATGAGTCCCAGGATAAAACCTTAAACCTTTGGATAGTTGCGGATAATCTACGGAAAGGTGCTGCAACCAATGCAGTACAGATCGCTGAATACCTGATTGAGAAGAAACTGATTTAATCCTGATCAGAACTAAATAAAAGCCTGGTATTATTACCGGGCTTTTTTTTGCTTTTCCAATTGATCAAAATTGGCTATTTACTGACTTGCAAGTTCTATCTGCTTTTCAAATGTATTTTCT
>CAZGCG010000382.1:0-3483 GCA_964524205.1 uncultured Sphingobacterium sp.
TCCTTCCTAAATATGGCAAGAGTTTCAATTCTGCTGCCGAGCTAAACCTTAATAAAAAATTTCCCCGGACAACAGTGATTACCAAATTGCCAAATTTTCAAATTGCTTTATTGCCAAATCTTCAAATCAATACATAATAATCAAGTCATTTTATTCTGCAGATAAACAATCATCAGTTTCAATAATTATTTTTGCAGCATAAGAGATTGGGTTTTGATCTTTTACATGCTGAGAATATGGAAGAAAATGAAGAAAAGCCTGACCTGGTGGTTTGGGATAAGGAAAAAGGCTATTATCAAAAGGGATTGAGCTATGGCAGTAATGTGAGTGCCCCTGCGATAAATCTCGAAAATGTAGGTGGATGGAAACAATCCAATGCAGAGCTGGCGAACAAGAATTTTAAAACAAAATTCGATGAGCTAAAAGAAGAATATGATAAACTGGTACAGGAGGTTCAACTAAATGAACTGGTTTATTCTGCCAAATATAATTTTACTCCGGTTATGGGGCAGGTATATCACCTTTACAGCAAAGCTGATGATACCTTATTTCTTTCAATGATCTCACCTGATAGCTGGAACCAGAAGTATCTGGGTTCCTTCAAATTAGATGCAAGTCATAAGTGGTCTAAAACCGAGATCCAGAAATAGGCCTAAAATTTTAGCTGATCTAAACCCTGCCCAAATAATTTCAGCGAAATTTCATTTAGCTTTTCTACAGGACCGCTCAGATGAATTGTACGATGAATATGTTTTGCATTTGCTCCGGGTGCCAAACTTAAAGCAGGAGAAGAGCTTTCGATCTCATAGAATTCCCCCATTTGTTTTCCGTCAATCGGGCCGTCAGTATAAGCGTTTACCGCATCTCCCACAAATGGATCATCCTGTATCTTCCAGGTAGAATTTACATAAGCTGTGGTGCCTTCAGGCAAAGTAAACTGGGCAATAGTCAGCACTTTATTTTCTGCATCATAACTCCCGGCAATAGGTAAAGCCCGCTTCGGAGAAACCCCTATTTTACTTCGCTGTTTTGCATCTGCTTTAAACAGAAGGTAGCCATCTTCAATCTTTAACCGGTCTGCGCTTAATTTCCCGAAATAATCATCGGTTACAATCTTACCCAAACTCAAGCTATCCCCTTTCCTGTATGGGATGATCACATTGGTTTGATCATTAGACTTAAGCATGCTTAATACCCAGATTGAAAGTAAGCCGGTTTGTTGATCCCATGTCTTTGATCCGGTATTTGTTAAAATATTTTCGGACTGAAATCCGACTGAACGAATCTCTGAACCCAGTTCAAGCCCCAACAATTCATTGATCGAATCATGATCAAGGAGAGAAATTATTCTGTTGACCTTTAAATCAAAAGCGGTACCCGTATAGTTTTCCAGATGCATTGTCTTTTCAAACTTTGCTTCTGTTGCATTTGCAGAAATCAGGTTAAAAGGTTCTGAATCAATCGCTTTGGGAACATACCAATTGTCGAAGGTAAATTCTGCGCCTTTTTTAAAGTAGAGAGCAAACTGTCCGCCTTCAGGCCCTAGCCAAAACCTTTCCTCACCACCAAGGGCAGTAAAATGTTCTGAGAAAGTGCCCTTCGCTATCAGATCGTAATTAAGCCATCCATAGCTCATTCCCTTTTCCCCATCAGAAGTACTGGTCATTACACGACCCTGATAAGCAGGAAGAACGATGAGTTGAGCATCACTTTCAGGATCTTTTAACAGAACCAGATCCTTGTGATATTGTTTTAAAAATGCCAGATCATACCCAAAAGTGCCTTTTTGATTTGCCTGATCATCACAGGCACTCATTAAAAATAGAAGAATCAAAAGGACAAAATATCTCTTCATATATTGTTTTAATTACTGGATAATTAATTACCTACAATATACGAATGAAAAATTAGTCAACAAGGATTTCAACTCTTCAACAGATAGCTATCGTGTCTCAACTGTCAATTCTCAACTGTCAATTATCAACTACCTTCCACCATTCCCCAAAAACCTGCTCCTCATCATTCATCCAAACCACTTCCCCGATTTGCGGTGTAACCAGTGGAATATCATTCAGCTTACTAAGCCTTGAAACCTCATTCAGGGGCTCATCCCAGCTATGCAAGGCCAGCGAAAACTTGCCGGAATGAACAGGCATGACCCGTTTTGCATTGAGATCTTTAGCGGCTTGCACTACTTCCTCTGGAAGACAATGAATAGCACGCCAGGCCAGATTATACTGCCCATTCTCGAGTATGGCCAGATCGATGGTACCAAATCGCTTCCCAATCTCAGCAAAGTGTTTATCGTAACCACCATCTCCGCCGATGAAGATTTTCTGTCCTGGTGTTTCAATAAGATAGGCAAGCCAGAGCGTAGTGTTCCGTTTGAAGGTACGTCCGCTGAAGTGCCTGGCAGTGAGTGTATGGATTTTGATATTCTCGCCTATTGTAATAGTTTCATTCCAGTCCCTTTCTGATATGATCTCCGGAGAGTGTCCCCATTGCTCAAAATATGTCCCTACTCCCAAACCGCAGATGACATTCTTTACCTTTCCTTTAAGTTCTTTAATCGTCGAATAATCGAGATGATCGTAATGATCATGACTGATCAGCAGGTAATCAATCTCAGGGAGATCATTTACACCATAGGTATTGGTTCCTTCAAAAGCCCTTGTTGTTCCGGGTATTGGTGATGCGTTGCCGCTGAACACAGGATCAACGAGAATCTTAAGTCCGTCGACCTGCATGTAATAAGATGAATGCCCAAACCAGACCACCACATTACTGTCGGCGGGCAGGCTTTTCAAATCAGTTTTGATATAAGGGATCGCCTTCAGCGGCTTTTGCCTCGGGTTTTTCTTAAAAAAGAAATTGTACATCACCCCGGTCATTGAATAACCTTCGGTTAAAGAAGGTGTATAGCTCAGGTTAGCAAAGGCACCATCGCGAAAATGCTTCGACTTTTTCATCCGCTCCAGGCGTTCGCCGGATGCCGCCTGTCCAAATTGGGGCTGCTGCAGGTAAATGATGGTCACTAGGCTCAAAAAGGCTGTAGTAGAAATTAAAATAATCATGGTGTACTTAAAAATTTTGTAAAATCGTTTCATGTTTCAATTTAAATGAGCCCATTACTTAGCCAACAACTTAATATCACTGATTTCAAGTACCTTTTTGCTATAGCCCTTCGTAATGGTATGAATCATAGCCTGTCCGACCTCATTCAGCGTGAGAGACTGTTTCGGCAGCAGATATGGGAAGATGGCTATGAATGGTTTAAAGAACCAGCGCACATTTTTCTGGCCTTTTACCGGCTTCATAAATCCTGGCCGGAAATTATACTGCCCTTTAAAACCCAGAGCCATCAGCGCATCTTCAGTCCGGCCCTTTACACGCTGCCACATCTGTTTGCCATCACTTTTCGTAAGAGTACCACTGACGAAATTGAATACCATTTCCGGGTTAAGTCCTAGCAATACCTTCGCA
>CAZGCG010000383.1:0-3470 GCA_964524205.1 uncultured Sphingobacterium sp.
CACCATTACATGTTCCTTGTATATCCACATACAATCCACCAGCTCCATAGCCAGTGAAAATGTTTTTGCTAACAACCAGTCCATTGTGTGTGGAGATGCCCACATAATCTGGATTAACATTTGTAGGAGTGTCATCAATACTGGTTGCTAAATCAATAGCTTCTATTCCTGCATGAGATCCACCAGGGTTATTAGGTCCTTGTGAAGCGAAATAAGCTTGGCCTTTACTTAAATCAACAGGCCAGCCGGAAGGACAATCTGCGGGTGGTTCACCAATTGTGATGGAGGCCATTCCAGTAGCATTTATATTGAGAGGTGTGGTTGCTGACACTTCAAGGTAGTCAGTAACAATGGAGTCTTCGTAAGTTGATTCAGGAGGATTATCAGGTATGGTAACTTCGTAGGAGAATGTATATGGTGATCCATTAGAGATAGTTAATCCAGCTGGCAATGGCGGCAATGCCGGAGTGGGAAGAGGTGCTGTTTGTGGATTTTGGATAATGTTGTAGCGATTGTTTATGCTAATTCCAGAAATGTTAGTTTCTGTGGTTGAAATTGTAACTTCATAACGGACGGTGATAGGTAATTCATCATTGGGTATTGGTGACGTGATGGCAAAGAGAGAACCACCTACATCACGATATGCTTTTTTGGTTACTGTAATAAGTGAAGTGGGCGTTGGTGGAATTGGAGAGTTACCAGCACCGGATGAATTACAGTTATTAGGGAAAGATGCTGTTAAGCAATCCCTGACAAATTGAGTAGCATCTTGGATTCCCCCTAGGAAGGGGAAGAAGAAAGGCTGAGTTTTGCCTTGGGGATCTCCATCAATACGGGTGTTTTCGGGATCTCCCATGTTGGTTACTGTTAATGTTCCCGAGGCTTCACCATCATGGAATTCATACCATGGGGCTTGAGGTGATTCTCTATATGGAGTTAATGAACGGAATACCGGGAATATATTGGGCCGATCATTTAGTCCACCTTCTGTTGGATAACCGACAAGTTCATCATAAATACTACCGAAATAGGGTAAATTGGTAGAAACATGGACTTCGCGTTGAGCTGTATATGTTAATTCAACATCTCCTCCAAATAGATTCGTTTTGTCTGGAGTAATTATACCTTCTGAACCATAAGGGCGCGCTACACAGGCATTTTGACCTGTATCCGGATCTGCACAAGTTGGTGCATTATCACTGGGACAACAACGATCTCCCGCATTGTCGTTGAATAATGGTAAGCAGTTGCCGTCTGCACTTCCCGGTCCACAACATTTTTCATTAGATAAAGAACCGTCTGCATTGACCGTTTCATAGACTACCTTATCGGGATCCAGACAGGTACAACTGGCGCATCCTATCTGGACACCACACTGGGTGCTGCTGAAATCATATTTACAATCACCTGCACCTATGAGTTGCCCTTCGTCATCATATGCTTGTGATGAGTTTGGATTGGAGCTCCAAAAGGTTTCGTTTGGTGCAAGTACCACTAAGTCATAAGACATTTGTCCGCATAATTTGTCACCCGGTCCCGTTCGAACATCCATATTACATCCCGGAACACTACCTAGAACTGTTGGAAGACACATGGGGGGAGGAGGAGGAGCGGGAGGCGGAGATTGGATTGGAGCACAGCTCGAAGTCACGGCACCATTGTCTGCTACGGAATAATTACAGGTTATAAATTGGGTTGGTGAACAACAGGATCTGTTAATATCACGGTTTGCGGTAATACTTCCGGATAAAACTCCTGTTGTACCAGGTGTTCCGAGCAAAGCAGGCATACCTCCAGGTCCTACGTTGTAGTAACTACAAATTGTTGTATTCTCTCCAAAAGGACGAACGCTTTTAACTAACGTTCCACCGTTCATTTGCCAATACACATCTCCGGTCCATCCATCTATTTCGGCACAAGTTTGTTGAACTGTAACGCAGTAGTGGACGATACCATTGTCGGCAAAAGGACTGAGCTGTGCAGAAACGGTAAAACATCCTTTGCCGTTACCATCGTTGGGATAGCAACCTGGAATTTCACCAGTGTTTTTGGGGTCACATTGCGGGGGAATTGAACCTTGAGCCAGAAGTTTGGAGTCGGCAAGCAATTTTTCATTAGAATTAGAAGGTGAAAATATTTGGGTTGAAGCAAACTGGTTATCCAGTGATGATTGGTTGATTTGTTTGGGACGGTAAGTTTGGGGCAAATACGAATACTGATTATCTAAAGTTGAATTATTAATTGAAGATTGAAGATTTGTAATATTGAAATCGTAAACCAAGGCACTATGTGCTGCTTCTTGGGTGAAATCTCCTCGAACAGCCCGGTAACCTGTAATGTTAATTGGACTATCTTTCCTTAATAATAAACCGTCTCCATATCCACCGATATTGGTTAAATTAAATTTGGGTAGAACTTCTTTATTGGCCCAAGTGGTATCTAAATTAAAATCGACCCCTAATAAAGTATTTGTGGGAAGTTTTTCTGTATCAGGAGCTGTTGAATTAAATACATTGAACATTTCTTCTACCATGTCCATATCTTGACCCCCATCTGTTTTGAGATGTGTGGCGGCAAGTTCTAATGTTTTGTCTCCAATGGTCGTATTAACTCGAAAAACTGACCTTCCATTGGAAATAAATGTTGTACGAGCATTGGAAAGAGGGTATCTGGAAAGAATTACAGAGTAGTCATAGCGATTTCTTTCACTTTTGGGTCTGTAATCGCCGGCTGAGAAATACATCGGGTAGCCGATTCGTTCTAGTTCACTCATCAGGTAAATTGCAGGATTGATGGTGTTAATCCGCTCTGCTTCAGTAATATTTGAAGGAATACAGCAGGCGTAGGATGTGTTGGATTGGCATACTAATTCAAGTCCATCATCTTCTTCTGGGTTTGCGGGGTCAATTTGGAATAGTTCCATTTCTACAAAAGTAGCCACATCGATTTCGTTATCTTTCAACGCCTGGGCTAAGGCCCTCATTTGGACTTGGGTTCGACCGTTTTGGTTAGGTGTAGGTGGATTGTCGAAGAAAGTAAATTCAGTGTTAAATGACATTCCTTTTAATTGGCCATCATCAGGAACAGGTACATTTTCAGGGGTAACAAAATCAGCACAACTTCCCGCTAATTTACCTCCGGGGCCAATTGGATCTCCTGGGTTATATGGTAGATCTTCTGCATAGGGAGATAATAATTTGTAGAGGAGATGTCCTGATTCATATAATCTGGCGACGTGTGGAAGTTGGAGCTGGACTGGCGTGGGTATCGGATTCTGAACAATATTATTTTGATCTGGGGGTGGATAAGGTTGGTAACAGTCTCCTCCAACACAATCATTTTTAAGTAGCGGAGATTTAGGAGTTTCACCTGCGGGAACTTCTGGATTGGTAGGAGTAGGGATTGCTTGAGCTAATAGATGTGTGTTTGGCGAATAAGGAATGGCGGAAGCAAACATGTTGTCATAAGTA
>CAZGCG010000384.1:0-3459 GCA_964524205.1 uncultured Sphingobacterium sp.
TCTATAAAAATTAAAAAATATGGCACTATCAAAAGGTCAAAAAGCACCTGATTTCAAATTGTACAGTTCAGAACTTAAGGAAATTTCATTAAGTGATTTTAAAGGCAAAAAAGTTGTGATCCATTTCTTTCCAATGGCATTTACAGGAGTATGTACCACTCAGCTATGTACCATGCGCGATACTTTCGGCTATTATGATGGGCTTGGTGCAGAGGTTTTGGCAATTTCTGTTGATTCCCCTTTTACACTGGCAAAATTTAAAGAATTAAATAACTATCAGTTTCCTCTTTTGTCGGATTTTAACAAAGAGGTTTCTAAAGCTTACGGAGCATATTATGACGAATTTGTATTCAATCTAAAGGGAGTGGCAAAAAGAGCTGCCTTTGTCCTAGATGAGGATCATCAGATCGTTTACGCACAGGTACTTGAGTCTGCAGGTGATCTGCCTGATTTTGATGCTATACGTGAAGCACTTAACTAAAGGTCTATAAGAATTTTAAGACCTGATTTTTAACAGATTGGCTTTTTTTCAAAAAAACTATGTTAGTTTAAAAAGAAAGCATATTTTTGCAGTCCGTTAAAAAAGGCACCTGTAGCTTAATTGGATAGAGCACCTGACTACGGATCAGGAGGTTAGGGGTTCGACTCCCTTCAGGTGCACAACGCACATTATTGAAAGCCTTTTCGGAATTAAGTCGAAAAGGCTTTTAATATTTTATTAGGTATTTCTGTTTCAAATGAATTAATTTGAAACAGAAAATAATTTACATTCGAATGCTGAACTTAGTATTGTTTGGCCCTCCGGGAGCTGGTAAAGGAACACAATCCGAAAAATTAATTGAAAAATATCAATTAGTTCATTTGTCAACAGGTGACATTCTGAGATCCGAAATTTCTAACGGGACTGAATTAGGTCTTGAAGCTAAAAAGCTGATGGATCAGGGTGTTTTAGTACCTGATGAAGTTGTTATTGGAATGATCAGCAATAAGCTTGATTCAAATAAAGACGCAGGAGGTTTTATTTTTGACGGATTTCCCCGTACAGTAGCACAGGCAGAGGCTCTCGACAAGTTATTAGAGACCAAGTCATCAGCAATATCCGGAATGGTAGCGCTGGTGGTAGAACCGGAAGAACTTGAAAAACGTTTGTTATTAAGAGGAAAAGATTCGGGTCGCCCTGATGATGCTAATCCTGAGATCATCCGCAAGCGCATTGTAGAGTATAATTCTAAAACCGCTCCGGTAGCAAATTACTATAAAGAGCAGAATAAACTGACCAGCATTAACGGGGTTGGAACTATTGATCAGATCTTTGATTCGATCTGTTCAGTGGTAGATACTTATTAATTGCTGATAAAATCAGTTAACACAAATTCTGAGATCAATCAATTTTCTGCCCGGATTTTGTTCTCTGTAAATTAAAATTATGTCTCAGAGCTCAAATTTTGTTGATTACGTAAAAATATGCTGTCGTTCAGGACATGGTGGTGCGGGTTCATCCCATTTGCACCGTGATATTCTAACCTCCAAGGGTGGACCTGATGGCGGTGACGGCGGGCGTGGCGGGCATATCATATTAAAAGGCAGTAGCCAGCTCTGGACATTACTGCACCTTAAATACAGAAAACATATCATTGCCGAGAATGGATTTCCCGGATCCAGCGGACAGAAATCAGGCCGTACAGGCAAGGATGAGATACTGGAAGTTCCTTTGGGAACCATCGCCAGGGATGCCGAAACAGGTGAAATTCTATTCGAAATCACAAAAGATGGAGAAACCAGGATTCTAACACCGGGTGGTCGTGGTGGATTGGGAAACTGGCATTTCAAAACTTCAACAAAACAAACCCCCCGTTTTTCTCAACCCGGCGAAGCTGGTAAAGAAGAGTGGATGGTTCTTGAACTGAAGATCCTTGCAGATGTTGGTTTGGTAGGTTTTCCAAATGCAGGTAAATCGACCCTGCTTTCTGTAGTTTCTGCAGCAAAGCCTGAAATTGCTGATTATGCTTTCACTACTCTTGTTCCAAATTTGGGGATAGTTTCTTACCGTGATAACCGCTCATTTATTATGGCAGATATCCCGGGGATAATTGAGGGTGCTTCTAAGGGAAAGGGACTTGGAATTCGTTTCCTCAGACATATTGAACGTAATTCTGTTTTGTTATTTTTAGTCCCGGCAGATACCGCGCGGACAATAAAACAGGAATATGAAATCCTGCTCAATGAGCTTGAGGATTATAACCCTGAACTGATGCATAAACCCCGCATCCTTGCAATTAGTAAATCAGACCTGCTTGATGAGGAACTGATGAACGAAATGAAACAGGATTTACCTGCCATTCCTTTTGTTTTTATTTCCTCTGTTGCACAAAAAGGACTACTTGAGCTGAAAGATATGCTTTGGAAAGTTATCAATTCAGGGATTGATAATCAGGCTGAATAAGGTTTAAGGACGAGACAATCTTCCGAATGCGAAATCACATTGGCGTTTAGAAAGTTGATTTCGTCACCCGATAGCTATCGGGGCGCCAAAAGCTACTGACGAATTTAAATGCATGAGGCCTAAGTAAATTCGTATTCTTTTCCTGAAAAAAATTTACAGCTCTTTTTCATTCATTTGAATAACTTTGGACATTATCGTCTAAATATGAAAATTGCAATCAACGGTTTTGGCCGTATCGGAAGGATTACCCTAAGAGCCCTGTTACAGAGACCAGGACTCGAAATTATTGCAATTAACGATCTTTCTGATACCAAAACTCTCGCACATCTTTTTAAATACGACTCGGTTCACAGAGGATTTGATGGTGAAGTGTCGGCTGAAAATGATCATTTGCTGATAAATGGCCAAAAGATTCGGGTATTTGCTGAAAAAGATCCGTCGAAACTTCCATGGAAGGAAATGAATATTGATCTGGTCATTGAGTCTACCGGAAAATTTACTGATAAAGCCGGTGCTGGTTTGCATTTGCAGGCAGGAGCCAGGCAGGTTATTATTTCTGCTCCCTCATCCGACAGGGAAATTGCTACTGTAGTTTTGGGTGTGAACGAGCATCTGGTTGACCTTCATGCACCAATTCTTTCAAACGCCTCCTGTACAACCAATAATGTTGCGCCTATGGTTAAAGTATTGGATGATAATTGGGGAATTGTGGACGGTTATATTACCACAGTGCATTCCATGACCGGTGACCAGAACCTGCATGATGCTCCTCATAAAGACCTTAGACGAGCCAGAGCAGCTTCAGCATCCATTATACCAACCACTACTGGTGCAGCGAAAGCGATCACTACGATCTTTCCGCACCTCGAAGGGAAATTGGGAGGTGCCGGCATTCGTGTTCCGGTATTGAATGGCTCTCTGACAGATTTTACCTGCACACTTAAAAAGAAGGTGAGTACGAAAGAGATTAATGAGGCTTTTTTAGCGGCTTCACAAGGATATTTAAAAGGAATTCT
>CAZGCG010000385.1:0-3455 GCA_964524205.1 uncultured Sphingobacterium sp.
GCGACAAGCCGATAATTTGCTGAAATTTTCTTGAAAGATGGCGCTGGCTTAGGCCAGTATCATTACTGAGCTGGCTTACTTGTATATTGCCAGCTGATCGTTGGATCTTCTCCAAACAATGGGCTATCTGCTGATCGCTTTCATTTCGATTCAATTGTTGCAAGAGATATTTCTGTATAATTGCTGAACGTCCCTCCTGACTGCGGGCGTCAGCCAGCTTGCTCTCAATTTCTCCAGCTCCACCATTCCATAAATCAGATAATGATAAAGTTTTGTCGGCCAGCAAATGCATCGGTAAATTAAAAAACCGGTAAGCCTCTCCGGGATAAAAACAAATGGCTATGCAACCAGCGCCTTTACGCATCTGCACATCCGAATAACGGCTCAACCGGGATGTAACAATGCTCCGATCGTATAACTCATTTCCAATAATGGCCAGGGGTGTACTGGTGTAGTTCACAAATAGCTCAACACAAGTATCAGGTAAAACACGGATATGATTAGTATCTGCACCATCATCGCAGTCCATTGTGCATATCAGTTTCACGTAGGGCTGCAGCTCCGGAAGGACATCAAACTGCTGAATTAACATATTGATAAATATAGTTTATGTCAATAAATTATGAGCAAAATTGATCAATTGAATCATGCAAAGATTCTGTTAATAGTGCATTGAGAATTGGCAGGGAAAATTGTGTTCAGGATTGTATAAATAAAAAAACAGCTCTTTCAGAACTGCTTTCATTCCGATCGCTATCGGAACGGGGGTGGCTGATGGGGCTCGTCCCGATAGCTATCTGGACCAAGACCCTCGGCACCGCAAACCTTCCAATAACCTACCATAAACCTAAAAAAAAAGGCCTCAGCTTTTAACTAAGACCTTTCAATAAGGGGTGGCTGATGGGGCTCGAACCCACGACCCTCGGCACCACAAACCAATACTCTAACCAACTGAGCTACAGCCACCGTTTTATTTCTGCAAAACTAAGCATTTCGGGAGATATTGCAAATTTTTTATATTAAATTTCAATACTGATAATCAGCATGATGGCGTACCAGAATAGCTTTAAGATCATTTAATCCCTAATCTGAACGCGATGTTCCTGTCATATTTAGAACATTATATTTTGGGCCTATACATTTAGCCTTCTTAAGTATTAAATTTGTATACAGCCTCTTAAAAGACATGTTATGGAAAAAGAAGAATTGATTGAACTTCAGGTAAGCGGTATGCATTGCAATAACTGTGCATTATCAGTCCATAAATTACTTGAAAAAAAGGGGCTGCAGGATATCTATGTTGATTTTGCAAACGATGAGGTTAAGTTCAAAACCAATAAGCCTTCAGATACTCCGCTAATTATCAAAGATATCGAAGGCTTAGGTTATAAGGTAAGTGAGGAAAGTATCCCAATACAGGAAAAATTCTATGAAAAGGTAGAGAACAAATTCTATTTCAGTCTCATTTTTACTATTCCCCTATTCTCACATATGTTTCTGCCTTTCCATTGGCTGCACAATCCTTTGGTTCAGTTAGGCTTATGTATTCCGGTTTATATTTTAGGATGTATCCATTTTGGCAAAAGTGCTTTCAATTCATTAAAGAATGGAATCCCGAATATGGATGTTCTCATTTTTATCGGTTCCAGTGCTGCCTTTATTTATAGTTTGTACGGAACTATACAGAATTTGGGACCTGACTTTTTGTTTTATGAAACTGCAGCGACCATTATTACCCTGGTGCTTTTAGGAAATGTTTTGGAAAAGAGGTCTGTAACACAAACCACATCAGCTGTAAGAGATCTGATGAAATTTCAGGAAGCAAAAGCAAATAAACTGGTCAATGGAGAAATATTAACCATAAACTCACAGGAGGTAGTTCCGGGAGATACACTGGTCATCAACTCGGGAGATAAAATCCCTGTGGATGGGGAAATCATCTGGGGTGAAGCCTCTGTCAATGAATCGATGCTTACCGGTGAGAGTCTGCCGGTAGAGAAGTCCAAATATGACCAGGTAATCGGTGGTACTTTGATTGAGAAGGGCAACATCCACATTCTGGTAACTAAAACCGGAAAACATACTATTTTATCCCAGATCATTGATCTGATGAAAAAGGCACAGTCGGCAAAACCGCCTATTCAAAAACTTGGAGATCAGGTGGCTGCCATATTTGTGCCGGTAGTGGTTAGTATTGCCGTTCTAACTTTTGTTTTGGCCTATTATTCATTTGATCTCAGCTTTCAAAAATCTATGCTGAATGCAATTGCTGTGCTGGTTATATCATGCCCATGTGCTATGGGTTTAGCCACACCTACTGCAGTGATGGTTGGTTTGGGCAGGGCTGCTAAAAATGGCATTCTGATCAAGGGTGGAAATACGCTTGAAGAGATAGCCAAGCTAAAATATATGGTCTTTGATAAGACGGGAACACTTACTACCGGGAAATTCAAAATCAAAAAGATCGACAGCATAAGTATTTCACAAACGAAAGCTGAATCAATTATTTATGCCATAGAAGCCTATTCAAATCATCCGATTGCACGATCCCTGGTTTCAGAGCTTAGTGCAGGAAACCCTGAAAAAATAATATTCACAAAAGTATCTGAAGAAAAGGGCCTTGGAATGAACGGAACTGATTCAGAGGGAAATACTTATCAGTTTGGATCGAAACAAATCCTAAATCCGGAAGAAGAACAGGGAGATTTTAGCCTTTTCCTTAAAATGAATGGGACCCTTTTGGCCAGGATTGAAATTGAAGACGAGATCAAAGCAGATGCATCCACGCTGATCACAACTCTAAAAAATATGGGCATTAAGCCGGTTTTACTGAGTGGTGATCTGAAAAAGAAATGTGAGGACCTGGCTGCTATTTTAGGTATAGAGGAGGTATATGCCGAAACCCAGCCACATCAGAAGCTTGAGATCATTGAAAGTATTAAAAAAAGGGGTAAAACAGCAATGGTGGGTGATGGAATAAATGATGCCCCTGCCCTAACTACTTCAGATGTTGGAATTTCGATGAGTGATTCAAGTCAGATCGCAATCCAGTCTGCTGAAGTGGTCCTGTTAAAGAATGATCTCGGAGTTATCGATCAGATGTTACGGATCGGAAAACATACCCTCTTAACGATTAAACAAAATCTGTTCTGGGCGTTTTTCTACAATGTTGTGGCGATCCCCGTAGCGGCGTTTGGTTTTCTTAACCCAATGGTTGGAGCCTTAACAATGGCTTTTTCGGATGTTATTGTAATCGGAAATTCTATCCGCTTAAAAACTAAATCACTATAATTGCGCCTTAAAAGCATTTTTAATGATCAATATTTATACTGATGGGGCATCGAGCGGGAATCCTGGTCCCGGAGGATTTGGAGTAATACTGCATTCAGGCAAGCATTATAAGGAAATTTCGGAGGGTTATCGAAAAACAACCAATAACCGCATGGAATTACTCG
>CAZGCG010000386.1:0-3427 GCA_964524205.1 uncultured Sphingobacterium sp.
TTTCTAATTCATTGTCTGAACTGTGATTTATTTGATTTTTGAGATTTCTATGATTGCCTTTTTTCACAGCTTAATCCTACTAATCCTTATGCCACCCAGATATGCGGCTGAATCGCATATGCACAGCATGCATAGTAAATGTGATGAACCGGCTAATATTTGTGATGAGTCAGGGCTTTATATTACTGTTGCAAATAGTGTAATACAATAATATACTATACAAATTAAACCTATATTTAATTAACGATCTACCCCGTTAGCTATGCCTTTATTGCAATTACTATCGAATAAGCCCGTCCGAACGGTTTGGCCGGCCGGGCTATTATTGACTCTGTTTATTTTGGCGAATATGAGTTTTGCCTATGCCCAGGATAGTATCCTGTTAAAGCAGCAGGTAGCCCATAAGAGCCGGGAATATATATCCATTGACGTTCAACCCCTGTTCAGAACGGGCACTAACATTACCAGGACAACTGATAAGGATGTCATGAAAAAATTGAATAGCCCGGGATTTTCAGTTGGTGTAGACTACCAAAGAGTGAGCCAGAGTGGCTTTACTTTTGTCTCAGGTATACACTTCCGGATGATTCCGGTTGCTTACAGGTTCAATATTGATTACAATGATTTTCCAGCCGGAGGTCCCAGTACTTCCAATTTTGGGCAAACAAATGTCAACCTCGTTAACGGACATATCTATTTTCCGGTCCAGGCAGGCTATACCTCAGCAAAAAAGATCGGCAAATGGCATCCTTCTATTATGGCGGGAATTAATCTAAGTCAATTAACAGATTATGGTTTAGAAAGCGGCTCCTCTTATTCCGATGATTCACATGTTAATCATCCTATACAGAATATCCGGGTTAATTTTCCTGAACATCAGCCATGGTTAAGCTATACGGCGAATGTGCGTGCATCAAAAACTTTGAGGAATGGCAATCAGATCTTTTTTGGAGTCAATGCCAGCTTTTCAGGTGTAACGTATAACAGCGGACAATATAACCTTTACCAGACTAGCGGGAAACAAAGTGGGACATTCAGTGATACAGGCAGTTACGTGGCTTTACAGTTCGGCTACTCGCTGGTGAGAAGATATAAAGAACCTGAAAAATACGATCGATGAACATGTTTAGATTATTGGCTTTTATGCTGCTGCTGATACCCTTTCAAATAGTCAGGGGCCAAAGTTCTATAGAGTTTCGTATCACGCCGAACCTAAGTGCTAAACCGGAAATTGTGAACCCATCTCCTGCAAGAATCAGCAGTCCGACGAAAATTGCTTATGATCTCGGAGCAACTTATACCTATATGCTTAACCAGAAGTGGGGGATTGGTGCAGGACTTGCCCTAGGCAGTATTGTTTATGATATGAATTTTACCGCACCAAGTACTGCATTCGGTACAAAGCAGGACAAGGGTGACATATTCTGGCTCAACTATTTTGAGCCCTATCATTATCATGCCTTGGCAGCCCGGGCCTTACATCAATTCAATTTAAATGAACGCACATCTGTCCGGATTGTTGCGGAGCCTTCCCTGCGGTACTATAGTTACAGTGCAGATAATTATGACGGTTTTCAGGCTGGGTTTAACCGTGCTGTTCGTTTTGATCCCGATGTACCTTCTACTTTGCCGGCCGATCTGCTTGTGGACATCCCGGCAACGGGTCATAGGTTCGATCTGAACATCGCTTCCTCCATAGGAATAGAAAGAAGCTTAGGTTCAGGAAGCAGCTTAGTGTTTGGCATAAGGAAGAGCTTTGGATTGAAACCAATAGGAGCAGGGATTTTACAAGTTCAGATGAATGACAAAATTTATAAGGGGACGTTAAATACACGTCCTGGTTTTTTCGGCCTGGATCTGATTTATAAATATAGTTTTTCAAAAAATACTGAAGGACCGGATAAAATCCAGGCTTCGACCTTAGAGGGAAAACACCGGAAAGTCGTTTTTGCCGAATTAGCTGGAAATGGCTTGACCTTGACCGCGAACTACGATATGCGCCTTAATCGGAACAGAAATGATGGTTTTGGTTTCAGGGCAGGAGCAGGCATGGTCCCTGATAAATATTTCGACGATTATATAACTGTGCCTCTGGGAATCAACTATATTGTTGGCCAAAGAAAGCACGGTTTTGAAAGCGGTTTGGGAATTACTCTTCTGTATAATGTTTCCGGTAATGAAAATTTCTTCATTGATTTGGATGCGGATGAAGCTCATCCCAAATTAACGTCAGCAGAAATACTAACTGTAGGGTATCGTTATCAGGCCACGCGGGGCTTGGTGCTTAGGGCAACCAATTCGTTTATGTATATCGGAAAGGGCTATTTTTATCCTCCCTTCTGGCCGGGCATATCGGTCGGGTATAGTCTTAATAAAAAAATCCATCTGCCCCCACCGAAGGAAAAGAAACAAAAGGAGTTTGTGGCTAAGGCACCGCCCGGAAAATATCGGAAATCGATTTTTGTTGAGGGAGGGGGCAATGGCCGCGGGCTCTCCGGGAATTTTGATATGCGTTTAAGGCCCGGAAGAAATGACGGACCGGGTTTCGGGATAGGAGTGGGTTACGCAGGTACATCCTACGAGAACAATGAGCCTGGGACACATTTGTCAGTTCCGCTTTCTTATAATTATATCTTCCGGAATGAACGTAGCGGCATTGAAACAGGCTTAGGCGTGACCCCTTCGTTTATAGTAAATAAATCTTCTCAGGGATCTGACCTGGATTTGGGTGTCGTAGCTAATCTTGGTTACCGCCTGCAACCACTCAGGGAGGGCTTACTATTACGTGCGATGTGGACACCAACTTACCTTGACCGGCGAGTGAGATCGTGGGCGGGCTTATCTCTTGGTTATAGTTTCCGATAGAAAAAAATAAAATATTCTTGGCCTATCATTATTGTATATCAAGGCCAGTTTATTTACGGAACTAAATCGGTCGATCATTGATTTTTTGGATCATAATTTTTAAGATTTTGTTGTTACTTAAAAGTTAAAACTCCTTAGTTTGTCCTTTTTTTTCGAAATGACTTTCATTTCTCTATAAGAGGGATTGTTGGTAATATTTTAGGAAAACTGGACAGATGAGTTTTTAGGGTTGTATCTCAACTTCATTCTTCCTCAGTCAAGCCAAACAATTTCTTCCTGCCAAAATATAAATAGATAAAAGGTCCAATTAAGGGGAAAAGAATAACTACGTTAGTCCACAGCCATTTTTGATCTTTTCTGCGATAGGAAGCCTTGGAAATGTCAATCGTAGCCCATAATGCAACAATAACACATGGGATCATTAATATCAAGAGAATCACTGGTAAGGTGTTCATAAATCGTCTGATTGATACTAATATAAAAAATAATGCTCGATTTTAAATCTCCTCTTCCCGTTTGAATCGCGTGTGAGATTTCTATAATCTTGTTGATGGTAGCTGGA
>CAZGCG010000387.1:0-3413 GCA_964524205.1 uncultured Sphingobacterium sp.
ATATTCCAATTCCTCCACGTTTGACTGAACTTCCTTTCCTTATGCCGGTTGAAGATGTATTCTCGATCACTGGTCGTGGTACTGTTGCAACAGGACGTATCGAAAGAGGAGTAATTAACTCAGGTGAGGCAGTTGATATCTTAGGTATGGGTGCTGAAAACTTAAAATCAGTTGTTACTGGTGTTGAGATGTTCCGTAAGATATTAGACAGAGGTGAAGCAGGTGATAACGTAGGTTTATTGTTACGTGGTATTGAGAAAACTGATATCCGTCGAGGTATGGTTATCTGTAAGCCAGGTTCAGTAACTCCACATACTGACTTCAAAGCTGAGATATATGTATTGTCAAAAGCAGAAGGTGGACGTCATACTCCATTCTTCAACAAATACCGTCCACAATTCTACTTCCGTACAACAGACGTAACAGGTGAGATCACTCTTGCTGAAGGAGTAGAAATGGTTATGCCTGGTGATAACGTTACAATCAGTGTAAAACTGATCAACGCAATCGCGATGGAAAAAGGACTTCGTTTTGCAATCCGTGAGGGTGGTAGAACAGTAGGTGCCGGACAGGTAACTGAAATTGTAAAATAACAATTTCTTATAAAGGTTAATTGGATAACATAAGTCCCTTTATTGTGGACTTATGTTTTCTTATAATACACGGGCTTAGTTTACAGGTCATTCTGTACTCGCAGTTTTAACAAACGGGAATAGTTCAATGGTAGAATAGAGGTCTCCAAAACCTTTGATCAGGGTTCGAATCCTTGTTCCCGTGCTTATGCTAAATAGAAGATGGCTAACGTAGTAGAGTTTTTAAAAGAATCGTATACAGAAATGACTCAGAACGTAACCTGGCCAACATGGGTAGAGTTACAGAATTCAGCTGTATTGGTATTGATTGCTTCCATTATTATCTCACTTGTGATATTAGCAATGGACGAAACCGCTGGTAATGCACTAAAGATGTTTTATAAATCTCTGGCATAATTTATATGAGCGATCAATTAAAATGGTATGTGGTTAGAGCTGTCAGCGGCAAAGAGAAAAAAGTAAAACAATACCTCGAGGCAGAAGTTAACCGTCTGGGAATTGCGCATCTTTTACCTCAGGTTCTGATTCCGATGGAGAAATACTATCAGATGAAGGATGGTAAGAAGATTGCAAAAGAAAGAAACTTCTATCCCGGATATGTTCTTATTGAAGCTGCACTTGACGGAGAACTTGAACACGTAATTAAAGGAATCAATAGTGTTATTGGTTTCCTTGGTGATAAAGGTGGTAATGCTGTTCCAATGAGAGCTGCAGAAGTTAACCGGATCTTAGGTAAGGTTGATGAGATGGCTGAACAGGGCGAATCAATGAACGTACCATATTATGTTGGGGAGAATGTGAAAGTGATGGATGGACCGTTCAACGGATTCACAGGTGTTATCGAAGAGGTAAATGAAGAGAAAAAGAAACTTAAGGTAATGGTTAAAATCTTCGGAAGAAGAACACCACTTGAGTTGAATTATATGCAAGTCGAGAAAGAATAGATTTGAGATAATAGATATGAGACAATAGATTTGAGAAATAGTATCTCATATCTCACATCTCACTTCTCACATCTCATAAGGTCTTAAATGTTACATAGCTTCCACTACTAACATTGAGTTAAAAACAAATCAATAAAAATGGCAAAAGAAGTCGGTGCTTTAATAAAATTACAGATCAAGGGCGGCGCTGCTAATCCATCTCCACCAGTTGGTCCCGCGTTGGGAGCGAAAGGTGTGAACATCATGGAGTTTTGCAAGCAGTTTAATGCGCGTACCCAAGATAAGCCAGGTAAAGTTTTACCGGTTGTAATCACTGTTTATGTCGACAAGTCATTCGATTTTATCATCAAAACTCCTCCTGTAGCAATCCAATTATTGGAAGTAACAGGTTTAAAGAGTGGTTCTGCAGAGCCTAACCGTAAAAAGGTTTCCAGTGTAAACTGGGATCAGGTTGAAAGCATTGCCAAAGATAAAATGACCGACTTGAACGCATTTACTGTCGAGTCAGCCATGAAAATGGTTGCTGGTACAGCACGCAGTATGGGAATTACGGTTAGCGGTGATGCACCCTGGAACAATTAATTATACAAAATCAGTTTAAGAAGTGGCTAGATTAACAAAAAATCAAAAATTGGCACATTCCAAAATTGAGGTTGGGAAAGCATACTCATTAACCCAGGCTTCGGCTCTGGTTAAAGATATCACAACTACTAAATTTGATGCTTCGGTTGACCTGGATGTACGCTTAGGTGTAGATCCGCGTAAGGCGAATCAAATGGTACGTGGTATTGCAAATCTTCCTCATGGAACCGGTAAAACTGTTCGTGTATTAGTTCTTTGCACTCCTGATAAGGAAGCAGAAGCTAAAGCAGCAGGAGCAGATTACGTAGGTCTGGATGAATACATTGCCAAAATAGAAGGTGGATGGACTGACGTTGATATCATTATTACCATGCCTAGTGTTATGGCAAAAGTAGGTAAACTTGGCCGTGTTTTAGGTCCAAGGAACCTGATGCCAAACCCTAAGTCGGGAACTGTTACCACTGATGTGGGTAAAGCAGTAACTGATGTAAAAGGTGGTAAGATCGATTTCAAAGTTGATAAAACAGGAATCATTCATGCTTCTATCGGAAAAGTATCTTTTGATGCTGATAAAATTTATGAGAACGCACTTGAAGTAATTCAGACGATCTCTAAATTGAAACCTTCAGCAGCAAAAGGAACTTATTTCAAGAGCATACACATGTCGTCGACAATGAGTCCGGGAATAGAAATTGAAACTAAATCAGTAGCAGGAATCTAATCATGAGAAAAGAAGAAAAACACGAAGTTGTTCTTGCTTTAACAGAGACGATTGCTGAGTACGGTAATTTTTACATTACCGATACTGCAAACCTGTCTGTAGCAAAAGTAAATGATATTCGCCGCAAATGTTTCGAGAACGATATCAAAATGCAGGTTGCTAAGAATAAACTGATCAGAAAGGCTATGGAAGCCTCTGAAGGTGATTTTAGCGAAATGTTTGACGTACTTAAAGGATCCTCATCTATATTATTCTCAAAATCAGCAAACGCTCCGGCTAAGCTGATCAAACAATTGAGAAGGTCAGGTGATAAACCGGTACTTAAAGCTGCATATATTGATTCAGCAGTATTCATTGGCGATAATCAGTTAGATGCCCTGGTTAACCTTAAATCTAAGGAAGAATTGGTGGCAGACATCATTGCATTGCTTCAATCTCCTGCTAAAAACGTTATCTCCGGCTTACAGTCAGGTGGTAATAAGCTTGCAGGAATTGTTAAAACATTACAAGAAAGAGGGTAACGAACACCTTAGAGTTCGATTAAATTATTCAAGTACAGAATTTTAAAATTAA
>CAZGCG010000388.1:0-3411 GCA_964524205.1 uncultured Sphingobacterium sp.
ATTGTTGACTTTGGTGGTGCAACTCCATTCCTTCCTTTAGATTCCTTATTCAATGTAAAATTCCGCCCTGGCGATATTTACACACATGCTTTTGGTGGAAACGGAAGTACAAGCCCGAATGGACGTGAATCAATTGTTGATGTAACTACCAATAAGGTAAAACCATATGTGATCAAAGCACAGAACAGAGGCGTAATTTTTGATGTCGGTTTTGGTGGATCAAGCTTCCTTTTTAATCAGGGAACCCCTGCGATTAAAAGCGGATTCTATCCTAATTCGATCAGTACTGACCTTCACACAGGAAGTATGAATAATGCAATGAAGAATATGCCAAACATCATGTCGCTATTTATGGCAATGGGAATGGACCTTCAAAGTGTTATTAAAGCAAGTACCTGGAATCCGGCACAAGAGATTAAAAGACCAGAATTGGGTAACCTTTCAGTTGGTGCTGAGGCTGATGTAGCCATCTTCACTTTAAGGGAAGGTAATTTTGGTTTCTATGCCAGAGATGGTAAAATTGCCGGAAAAAACAGGCTAGAAACTGAAATGACCATCAGAGGAGGTAAAATTGTTTATAACTTAAATGCAATTGCAGAGCCTAATATTCTTCCAAGTGCTCCTAGAACAAGACCTGCAAGACCTGCAACAAACTGATAGATTAAATTCATTTAATTAATATTTATGGGCACCATTCGATGCACATTAAAAAAAACAGGGCTTCTAACCCTGTTTTTTTCTTGCTCTGTTTTTTGTTTTGCACAACAGAACAGTCCCAGAGCTGCAGCACCAATAAAGACACCGGTATCATTAAGGGAAGATGTAATTGTCGAAAAAGTAATGAATATTGGCCGTCTGGGCGTTAGATTGATTCTAAACCCAAAGACCAGGGAATTCTGGTACTCAACTTTTGATGGCAATGTATTCAGAATATCAGATTTTGACACTCCCGAGGCAAAAGAGCATCAGGTTTTCAGCGCTCAAGATCATGGTATCACCCGATTACAGGGTGCTGCTTTTCTGGGGAATACTTTATTCCTGTGCGGAAATATCAGTGTAAATGAAGGTAAAGGAACGAAAGGCCGAATGGTAAAATATGAGCTGTCAGGATCCAAACCGGTAATGAAAGAAGTTTTCAATACTGTTGAATATGGAACCAATGCAACCACATTTGATCATGGCTGGAATGCCCTGGTTGTCAGTCCGGATAAGAAATTCATTTATGTAAACTCCGGAGCCAGAACAGATCATGGAGAAGTTCAGGATAATAAAGGTGCTTACCCTAATGCCCGCGACAATGCCCTTACAGCAAATGTCTTCAGAATCCCTGTAAATGCCGAAAATTTGCTTCTGGGTACTGATGCAGCGAAGCTAAAAGCAGATGGTTATCTGTATGCGGAGGGTATAAGAAATGCTTATGATATGACCTTTGACGGTAAGGGTAATTTATTTGGCGTTGTAAATTCGGGTGATTATGATCAATCGGAAGAAATGTTCTGGATCAGGCAAGGCCACCATTATGGTTTCCCATGGCAAATGGCCGGGGTCGAAAACCCACAGCAATTTTCACCCTGGGAACCGGATCCGGCGAAGGATGCATTTATTAGTCCCGGTTCGCATGCCTGGATTGTAAAATACTTCAGAAATGACCCTGATTTCCCAAAAATTCCGGAAGGAGTTAAATTTTCAGCCGGAGTTCAGAATTTGGGACCAGATGCCAATGAGTACCGGGATATTGCATCTGGTAAAATTGTCGACGGTGATATTACGGGAAGAACGGTGAGCACATTTAATGCCCATAGTGTACCGCTGGGTCTGGTTTTTGACGTAAAGAATGTACTTTCACCGGAGTTTAAAGGCGATGGATTTGTTTTTAGGTATGGCGGAGGCTCTGACCGTCCTGGAACCAATTTGTTAAGAAAGTCCGGCAAGGATCTGATGCATTTAGATATGTCCTACAATCCGGCCGCAAATAACTATTACATGAGGACGACAACATTGGTCAACAATTTCAATGCCCCTGTTGATGCCGTCATGGTTGACAATAAAATTTATGTTATGGAGTATGGAACGGCAAATTCTGAAGGCGGTAGAATATGGAAAATTACACTCCCGAAAAAATAATATAATTGAATTCTATCAAATCCCCGGTATCGATTTTATCTTATCAATTCCGGGGATTTTCTATTCAATTTTATTTCTAAATTGTAAGCCGATAATCAAAAACTAAACTCTTTAAAATGGAACAAATCTGGTCTCAAAATTATGATCCGCTAAACAATGCCTGGCTTTCCACAGTTTTGGCAGCCCTTCCGATAATCGTTCTTCTGGGATCAATTGCGGTTTTCCATATCAGGATTCACCTGGCAGCTGTTTTTGGATTAGTTGTCGCTATTGGAGTTGCTCTATTTGTTTATCAAATGCCTGTACAGACTGTAGCCGCAACAACACTATATGGTAGTGCCTATGGTCTTTTCCCTATTGGCTGGATCGTTTTGAATCTGATATTCCTGTATCAGCTAACAGTCAATAAAGGTTTATTCACCTTAATCAGGATGCATTTATCAACGATTGCACCCGATCCAAGAATACAGGTAATTCTGATTGCCTTTGCATTCGGTGCTTTTTTTGAAGGCGCTGCAGGTTTCGGCACGCCGGTAGCCATCACAGCTGCTATTTTGATTCAACTTGGTTTCAGGCCTCTGGCGGCATGCGGATTATCTTTGATAGCCAATACCGCCCCTGTCGCATTTGGCGCTCTGGGAACCCCTATCATTGCCCTTGCGGCCGTAACTGATATTGATGTCTTAAAATTATCTGCAATGGTGGGAAGGCAACTGCCTCTATTCTCATTCATCGTTCCATTCTGGGTAATCTGGGCCATGGCGGGATTCAGGGGTATGATCAGTGTATGGCCAGCAGCACTTACTGCCGGCTTATCATTCGCGGTGACACAATTCCTGGTTTCAAATTACCACGGACCCTGGTTAGTCGATATTTTTGCTTCAATTGCATCTATCGTTTCAATCATTGTCCTGCTTAAATTCTGGCAGCCAAAAACTATATGGGAACTACCAAAAGCAGACGACGTGATTCCAATTGCAGCAGACCCTGTCTCGGTCACTACCAAAGACATGGTGCGTGCCTGGACACCATGGGTAATACTTACAATATTTATCTTTGCCTGGGGAGTTCCTACCGTTAAAAAATCGCTAAATTCAATATCAGCACCAGAATATCAGGTTTCATATCTGCATAATCTGGTGAAGCGCTCCCCTCCCATTGCTCCGGTTCCAAGCGTTGATAAACCGGCAAAAACCGAAGAGGCTGTTTTCAAACTAAACTGGATATCGGCTACAGGCTCAGGAATTTTGCTCGCCAGCATAATTGCAGGATTTGCAATAGGTTATT
>CAZGCG010000389.1:0-3404 GCA_964524205.1 uncultured Sphingobacterium sp.
GAGATTGCTTCGTCGTGCCTGCCCGTCCGGTCAGGCGGGCCTCCTCGCAATGACATTCTTTTGATTAAATTACTAAATTATACTTTGTCATTCCGGACTTGATCCGGAATCCGGAAGGAATCACTTCGAATAAGTATCCTCAGTCATTGATTCCCTGCTGAACCTCCGAATGATGAGCCTTGTTCCACGGTCATAGCTAAAGTAACTCCAGACCCAGTTCACAAAGGTGACAACTTTATTCCGAAATCCAACCAGCGACATCAGATGTACAAACATCCAGACAAACCAGGCAAAAATACCCTGAAAGCGGATTTTGCCAATATCAACAACCGCAAGGTTACGGCCCACAGTGGCCATAGAACCTTTGTCAAAGTATTTGAATGGCTCAGGGGCTTCGTTATTAATGATATGTATGATATTTTTTGCCAATTGAGTGCCTTGCTGTATTGCTACCGGAGCCACTCCCGGTAAACCATTCGGTTTTTCAGGACTAATGCATGCAGCTACATCGCCAATTGCAAAAATATGATCTTCTGCTTTCACCCTGTTAAATTCATCTACAAGGATTCGGTTTCCACGGGTTATCGACTCTTCTTTCAATCCTGCAGGTGTTGCACCTTTAACTCCAGCCGACCAGAGGACATTTTTAGTATCAATTGCCTGTCCGTTAGAAAGCTTAATGACTTTGCCATCATAACTTTCAACCCTCAGATCCGTAAATACCTCAACCCCCAGTTTCTGCAGAAAATCTTTTGCTTTTCCTGATGCCTGAGGTGACATAGAGCCTAATAATTCAGGCGATCCTTCAATCAGATAGACTTTGATGTCCTCAACACGCAGTTCCGGATAATCAGTCGGAAGCACATGCTTTTTTAATTCCGCCAGAGAACCTGATAGCTCCACACCGGTAGGACCACCTCCAACGACAACGAATTGCAGGAGTGCGCTCTTTTTTACCGGATCAGATTCAATTAAAGCTTCTTCAAGATTCTGAAGAATCATGCTTCTGAGGTTTAATGCTTCAGGGATGGTTTTCATCGGCATCGAAAAATGCTCAATCTCCTTCTGTCCGAAATAATTCGTATCAGAACCAGTGGCAATGATCAGGAAATCATATTCAATTTCGCCAATTGTTGTATGTACAAGCTTTTTTTCAGGCTCAATGCGCTCCACTTCAGTTACCCTGAATGTGAAATTTTTCTGATTTTTGAATATTTTCCGCAAAGGGAAAGCAATGGAATCCGCCTCAAGTCCACCGGTAGCTACCTGATAAAGCAAGGGCTGGAAGGTATGGTAATTATGCCTGTCGAGCATAACAATTTCAACTTCCTTATCTTTTAAACGTTTGGCTATTTCAATTCCACCAAATCCACCACCAATAATTATTACTTTGGGAAATGCAGTCGATTTATTCATAGGTTTTTCCATAGCGCTGTTTTTTATTCTTTGAATTTATTTTAGCAGAGTTAATGTTCATCCCCTCTGATTCGAAAAATCATGCCATTAAGATTCTCGTTTATTCTTATCTGGCATGCAAGTCTGCTGTCAAATCCAGCATCAGGTAAGGTGTCGAGCATGTCCATTTCTTCATTTCCGGCTTGTGGAAGATCTTCCAATCCCTTGAGGACCTGTACATGGCAAGTGGCACATAAAGCCATGCCACCACAGGTTGCCAGGATATTGTAATCTGAGGCCTTCAAAACCTCCATTAAACTCAGGCTTATTTCTTCCGGAATCTCAATGGGCTGCTGCTCCCCGTTTCTATCTTCAATTGTAATGTTTATCATTTTAGAATGCGTTTACACCATATACAGTTGTGTATTTAAAACTTAATTTCTGGTCGGGATATACATATTTGAAGGCGCTTTGTACCATTAATGCTGCTTCATGGAAGCCGCACAGAATAAGCTTCAGTTTTCCTGGATAGGTGTTTATATCTCCAATCGCATAGATGCGATCCACATTGGTGGAATAATCAAAAGTATCAACCTGTATCGCAGATTTGTCAATATTCAGTCCCCAGCCGGCTATCGGCCCCAGTTTCGGGCTTAATCCAAATAAAGGGATCAAATAATCGGTTTGAACTGTTCTGGTAACCTGATCACGTCCAACAAATGATACTTCTTTCAGGCTGCCATTACCGCCAACACTCAGGAGGTTTGATTGCAGGATCAGATCGATCTTGCCTTTGCTGGCCAGTTCATGAACTTTTTCTGCTGAATCGGGTGCCCCTCTAAAGGTGTCACCACGATGAATCAATGTTACTCTTTCGGCGATATCAGCCAAAAATATGGTCCAGTCGAGTGCAGAATCGCCACCACCTGCTAATACAACCCTTTTATCTCTGAAGTTTTCAGGTTTCTTAACCATGTATTCAACGCCTTTGCCTTCAAAGTCAAGTAATCCCTGAATTTCTGGTTTACGTGGCTCAAAACAACCCAAGCCGCCGGCAATGACCACTACCTGGCAATGTACTTTTGTTCCGTCATTGGTTCCAACAATAAAGGAACCATCATCCTGTTTCTCAAGAGATTCTACACGTTCACCCAGAGTAAATCCCGGATCAAAAGGGGCAATCTGTTCCATCAGACGTTCAACCAGTTCCTGTGCTTTAATTTCAGGGTATCCGGGTATATCATATATGGGTTTTTGAGGATATATTTCTGATAACTGTCCGCCAATCTGGGGTAAGGTGTCAATCAGATGGCATCTCATTTTTAATAGTCCGGCTTCAAATACGGCAAACAGTCCCACAGGACCGGCTCCGATTATGCAAATGTCTGTTGAAATCATTTTAATATGTATTGTTCTAATGTTTGTCTATAATTCGGGTAAAAGTTTCTCCTGCTCGTCCAGATTCGTATAGATGGTGTCCAGGATACGCTTCAGATTCTTGTAATCTTCTTCTGTAAGATTCTGCCATGCTTTCATTCTGATCTCAGCCATTTTCGGACTCCACTCTGCAACCCGCTGTTTGCCCAGTTCGGTAAGGTGTATGGTAAAGCATCGGCGGTCATTCGGCTGAATCTTTCTTTCTGTAAGTCCCTTCTTGCATAAGAGATCGATGATACGGGTTAAGGTTGGATGATCTTTACCTGTGATCTCAGCTAACTGACTCTGATTCATATCGTTATCGTTGTTCAGGTTTTTTATGATTAACCATTGATCAACTGTGATATCGTAGTTCGCAGCGTTAAAGCGGCGCTGGGCATATTGCTTTACTTTCCGTGCTGTGCGATCGAGCAGATAGGAATAGGTACTAAATAATTCTGTTGCCATACTTATTGTTAGTATGACAAATATCTGAATAAATTAATTATTAAACAAAAAAAAAGCATTCGCCAGGGGCGGATGCTTTAAAAATATTTCCTGAAGAAAATTATTAAGCCTTTGCTTTGTCTTTT
>CAZGCG010000390.1:0-3403 GCA_964524205.1 uncultured Sphingobacterium sp.
TAATTTCTTTACCTGCCTGGGTTTGAATAGTATGGGTGTCGCCATTACTTGCTGCAATCTTCCCTTCTATCGTACGTCCATCTGTTGTAATAATCCGGTGAAGCCCGTATCCTTCTCTGATGTCGGCATTTGGATCAATTATATTCAATAAAAAGTAGTTCACATTGCTACGTTCATAGCCTGTAAGATCGGGACCAATACTCCCGCCTTCATTAAACAGCCGGTGACAATAACCGCAATTGGCCAGGTAAAGTGCTCTGCCCTTATTTGGATCTCCGGTTCCTGTTTTAATTATTTTAGAGTATTTAGCCAGGGCATCATTCTTTTCTGTGGAACTTGCAAGCTTAACATTTGGCCAATAACGATCGGCAAGAGCAGAGATTTTGGCATCATTCAATAGTTTTAACCTGCGGGCGAGTTGATCAGATACATCATCCTTACTTATCCTTTTGGTTTCCCCGATCGCAATAAACAGTTGATTTGCCCAGCTTGCCCTTGCAGCAAATAATTCCAGTGCTGCATTCCTGACACCAGCATCTCCTCTGAACTGAGGGTATGCCTTTACTATCCTTAAACCAATATCATCATTATCATAACGTTGAAGAGCCTGTAATGCTGCCTCTTTCATTGCTCCGGTAGATTTACTACTTTCAATTATTCCTAATAAAACAGGAACTGATTCAGGTTGATTCACCTGACCAAAAATTATGATATAGGATAAGCGATGATCAGTATCAGCATTATCGTCAGCAATAATAACGAGTGCCTTTTTAATTGCATTTGCATTTCCCTGCCGGATAGATAGTGCCAGTGGAGCCCCAAAAAGTTCTGCCTGATAGGGCTGAATTGCTTTAGTCAGCTCAGCTGATAAACCAATTGCATCCCTGCCCCTTAGCCCTTCACGCAGTCCGCTGATCAAAACTTTAGCATAAGCTTTAGATGGAGCAAGTCCAATCAGTTCTGAGGCGGCATTGTAATTGGCATCACCTGCCGACATGATATAGCGCTGCATTAATCGTTTCAGCAAGACATCCTGCACCAGTTTTTTCTGCCAGATTCCTTTATCCTCGAATATAGAAAGTACACCCTGCCTGTCTGTCTCGGATTTTGCTTCAATAGCCCACCAAATCAGGAAAGGTATATCAGGATCATTCGAATCATCATGATTTTTAATCAGATTTTTCAGTATTTGAATAGCAAGGGGTCCTGCAAGCCTTTTTGCCGTAGCGGCTAATTGACTTCTAACATTTACACTAGTTTCAGCAGCTGCCAGTGACGCCAGCTTTGCAGCCATTGCCGGAGAGACTTTTCTTTGGTCTCCAAGTAAACGTACAGCCCATTCCCGCACATATTGATCCGGATTACTCAGAGCAATACCTGCCATTTGTTCGTTGAAGCCTCCGCTTGCATTTATTGCCCAGAGGGCTTCAAGTGCGAGTTCAGGCTTGGCCGTTTTTAAAATATCGGTTAATTTGGGTACAACAGACTTATCTCTCCGGTTGGCAAACTGCAGCAAAGCCTGCTGACGGAACCATTTATTGCTATTTTCAAGCTGCTTGATCAATTGAGAATTAGTTAATTTACTCAGATCAAAATTTGGAAATGCAGGCTTAGAGCCTTTGGCGCGAAGCCGGTAAATCCTTCCCGAACTCTTGTGCCAGGTATCGCGGGGATCGACATGTGATAACCTGCTGTCGTACCAGTCGGCAATATAAACTGCACCATCGGGACCTGCCTTGATATTCACCGGCCTGAACCAATGGTCGTCAGTTTCAACAATCTTTCTTTCATCTACATTTCTAAAGGTAGAGCCTTTTGGTTCAAACCGGTCAAGTATAACGTAATTCAAAAGTGGATTGACAGCAATCATTTTACCTTCATAAGCCAAAGGTAATTTGCCACCCTCATACCTGATCAATGAATGCGTAAAGCGGATTTTTTCTCCTAATAGTTCCATATTATCAAGATTCCCAAAGGTATAAGGGTTTGTGTATGGCCCATGTTTACCGAGACTTCTCGGATAATATCCACCCTGTTTGTAATAAGGCCCCCTATCTGATCCATTATTTCCTGAATAGAGTCTTCCCTTACTATCGAATTCAACATTGAAGGTATTACCTCCACCTTCAGCAAAAACTTCAAACACTTTTGAATCAATGTTATATCTCCAGATCACCTGACCCGAAAAAGCAATATTTTTTGAAACTGCTGAACTGATATTAGCAGTTGTAGTACTTCCCTGTGCTCCATAAAGCCATCCATCGGGGCCCCATCTCAAACTATTGGCAACTGCATGGGTATCCTCCAGACCAAATCCACTTAAATGAACTTTTGGTTCATCATCAGGTATACCATCTGAATTAGGGTCGTCGTAAGAAAGAAGGTATGGTGGGTTCAATACCCATATTTTTCCTCTTCCGGTCAGCACACTTGTTGCAATATTTAATCCTTTTATTGCGTCAGTGGATTTATCATAGGTTCCATTTCCATCTGTATCCTCAAAAATACTGATCTTATCAGCACCCTTAAGTCCACCGGGAGGAGCAACTGGTACTTTGTCAAAATGCACCCGTAAAAAATTGTCGACACTCGTCACTTTCAGCCCCAAAGGATATGGATACTGATGATATTGCACGACCCAAAGCCGGCCACGATGATCGAAACTGAGTTCAACAGGCTGGACTATATCAGGTTCTGATAAGACCAGGTCCATACTTAGGTCATCAGGAATGCGAAAATTACTAAGCGCTTTCTGAGGCTGAGTAGGCTGGGTTGAATCAGTAAGGGCGCCAAGTCCTTTGAATGCCTCCATATAACGCGCTACATCTTCATTGGCAGCAATATCTTCTATTGCAGGTGCTTTGCTTTCCTGATTAGTATTACATGCCTGCAGCCCGGCAAACATGATTAGCACTGAGTAAAACAGTTTATTTTTAAGGTCCATTCAAAATTTGGAATTAAATTCTTATGATATTATCCGAATTATTAAGGTTTAGCACAAACAATTAAGTTTTGAAGTGTAAATCCTGTGATTTTATTCTATCGAAATATTTTCTTTCATAACCACACCTGTAGCATAATTGCTAATTCCAGCTTGCCTCCCCTTTGCTACACTATTATCCTTTACCAGGGTTCCGGTACATACTCCCCCTAAAGTTATGCCTCGCAGCATTCCATTATTTTTAGCACTCTCACTGATAATACAATTCATTATCTGCGAATTTGTACTCCGTTCAATCTGAATTCCATTGAAATTAGGATTTTTAATCTGGCAGGCATTGATACTTATTTCCCGGCTATCTTTCACTACGATTGCAGCTCCCACATCCTCACCCCCGTTTCCAGAACCATCAATGATGTTATCACTCAGTATGACATTCTCGCCATGGCTGAGCAAAATACC
>CAZGCG010000391.1:0-3394 GCA_964524205.1 uncultured Sphingobacterium sp.
AAACCAATGAATGTTCCAATTCTGATGGACGCAGCCGCTGAAAGTCTTACAATCCCTCCTGTCCATTTGAAAAGAGGGGCAGATATTGTTGCTTACAGCGGGGGTAAAACTATTCGCGGACCGCAATCGGCAGGTTTGATGCTTGGCAAAAAAAATATCTTACTTGCAGCCTGGCAGGCAAGTGCACCGCACCATGGGCCCGGCCGTGATAATAAGCTGGATCGAGATGAAATTGTTGGTATGGTGGCGGCAGTTGAGGACTGGCTTGTGCGTGATCATGATGCGGAATGGAAGAGATGGCTTGCCTGGCTTGATGTAATTTCGAAACGGGTATCGGGTATCAGCGGAATAAGCACAAAAATTATTGAACCGGTAAATCTGAATAATAAATATCCGGTACTTCACATTATCTGGAATCCTGCAAAATATCCCGTAACAGGTTATGAGATCGCTGAAGAAGTAGGAAGGAATAAGCCAAGGATTGCATTAGGGAATCGTGACGAGGCAGATGGAACGACTTCAATACAGATTACACCAGGACATATGCAGCCGGGTGAGGAGAAAATAGTTGCTGATCGGCTTTATGAGGTGTTGTCAAAAAAACGAAGTTTCAAACCTGAAATGGCTGCACCTGCGGCTAATCTTAGCGGACGCTGGGATGTTGAAGTACAATATGCTTTGAGTACCAGTATGCATTCATTTGTGATTGAGCAGGATGGAAACTGGATTCAGGGAACTCATAAAGGAGATCTCGATACAAAAAATATGGTGGGTACGATAGATGGAAATGAGGTAAAGATCAAAAGCACGATCCCAATTGTTGGGAACATCATTATCTATCTCTTCTCAGGAAAAGTGAATGGAGATATTATTTCCGGAGATATACATATGGGTGAATACCTGACTGCTAAATTCACGGCCAGACGTAACACAACTAAACTTCCGAAACAAAAAGTAATGATTCCGGGTGGTCAGCCATTGGCAACCTGATAAGATGATTTTTAACAAATAAAAAGCATTGTAATATGAAACGCAGAGACATCATTAAAGGTATGGCAGCAATGCCCTTATTGGGCTTGATTAATCCTATTGATTCAGTACTGGCTTCCATGCCTGAGAAATTTAAGAAAAAGCGTCTGGTGATTGACACCCATGTCGAAACCTGGAATTTTGATGCGCGTTTTCCGTTCAAACATCCCGAAAATCCAAATGCAAAAGCTGCAATTGAAGCACCTATCGAAAATCAGGTGAAGCAGATGAAGGATTTTAATATAACTTATGGCGTATTAATAAATCCGCGTTATTATGGATGGGATAATTCTTACAAGGCGCATTGCCTTAAAACCTATCCCAATCATTTTGTAGCCCATGGCTTACTGAACCCGCATGATCCTAAAATTGTCGATAATCTGAGGTATTGGGTCAATGAACATGGTTTTCAGGGGATGCGTTTCAGTCCGATTTACCATCCCAAAGAAACCTGGCTAAATTCAGAAGCACATTATCCATTGTGGAAAGAAGCTGAAAAACTTGGACTTTGTTTCAATTACTATATACTGCCACATCAGATGCCAATGCTTGAAGATATGGCAGAGCGTTTCCCGGGTGTGAAAATAGTAGTTGACCATGCCGGTAAACCGGATCTTAAAGCTGCTGATTGCTGGCCTGAATTTAAAAAAATGTTTAAACTCAGTCGTTTCAAAAATGTCTGGATCAGTAATTCAGAGCCCTATGAAATGTCAGAAATAAAAAAGTACCCTTATGAAGATACCTTGCCCTTCTATAAAGCAATTTATGAGGAGTTTGGTGCAAAGCAGATCATTTGGGGAACTGGATATCCTTTCCCTAGATGGGAACTTCCAATGGATAAAGAACTCGAGTTTATGTACAAGTACTGTGATTTCTATACCGAAAAGGATCTTGATTTAATTATGGGTAAAAATGCCCTGGAGATCTGGAAGTTTCCGAAGAAGGCATAAATTATCTCAGTTTTAAGCATTATTTTTCTTAAATTAAATCAGTATCAACTTTAATTATATGTTTTCAAAAAACTATAGATTTTATCTATCTCTTATTTTTGTTTGTTTTTTAGGTTCAGTTCCCAATGTATTTGCGCAGACAATACCGAAAGATGAATTGATATTTCTGACTTCAGCCTGGAAGGGTGAACGCTTTGCAGATGGTCGCCCAAGGATTTCAGATGACCTTGTGAAACGTGCCCGTGAAATAGGGATTGAAGAAGCCTGGCAGATTCTGAATAATGAAGGATACCTTTATCAGTATGAGCGCAACTGGAAAATACTTCATGAAGAGGTTAAAGTAGTAGGCCGGGCATTAACCGCTCAGTTTATGCCGATCCGTCCTGATGTGGAAAAGAATATTGTAGATCGTGCAGCAAAAGAGGGCCGTGCCGGAAGACATTTGCACTGGCCAATCAATATGCTGACTCAAGGGGATGTATATGTGGCTGATAATAAGGGTAGAGTAGGATCATTGATGGGTGATAACCTTGGTAATGTAATCTATAAAAATTCAGGCAATGGGGTTGTTTTCGATGGATTTGCACGGGATGTGGACGGACTGGCCGATATCAAGGGGTTTAACGCTCATGTCAGAGACTTTGCACCTCAGTTTTTACAGGGTGTAGTGTTGATGGGTCTGAATACACCGATTACGATCGGTGCAGCGATTGTACTTCCCGGCGACCTGGTTATTGCCGGAAGGGCAGGGGTAGTTTTTATTCCGGCACACATGGCTGAGCTGGTTGTTTCTACCGCAGAGTTTATTGCATCCAAAGATCGTTTCGGACATGAGATGATCAGGAATGGGACATATAAGGCAAATGAGGTCGATACTCAGTGGACCGATCCAATTAAGGTTGAATATCTGAAGTGGCTCGAACGTAATCCGAATGAAAAGAAGATAAGTCGTGCGCAATTGGATCAGTTTATGTCGAAAAGAACCTATTAAAAACTTATGAAGCCAATATTCAAAATCGTAATGGGTTTAGGGGCAATCTGCTTCCTGGCTGCACTGATCCTTTATCTGATAAATAATTCAAAAACGGCTGAACCTTTCTTAATTACAGGCATCGTTGGCCTCGCTCTGGGTGTCAGGGGAGTATCTGCTTTGAAAGGATTTGCCTATCCGATCATGATTGTTGGCGTGGTTTCAACCGCACTGATCTTTCCGCAGTATTTCATAGAGATCAATGGTTATAAACTTTCGGGATTGATTACCCCGCTTATTCAGCTGATCATGTTCGGGATGGGTATCACGATGAACTACAAAGATTTTCTTGGGGTATTCAAGGCACCAAAAGGAGTTTTCGTTGGTATTTTAAGTCATTTTACAATTATGCCAATGGTAGGTGTAATTATTGCAAAAAGTTTTG
>CAZGCG010000392.1:0-3384 GCA_964524205.1 uncultured Sphingobacterium sp.
AAAAGAAAATGACTTCTTAGAAATTTTTTATTAATTCAGATATTTTATTGTATTTTTTTTTTGACCGGAGGCCGTACTCAATATTTGCTACAAAGTTATTTGATATTGGCTTAAGAGAAAATTTTAGTTTATATACCTCTGCATTAGTAACAGCGAATTTATACTATATAATATCAAAGCAGCAGGACAAGAATTCTGCAAATGAATGTTTATCGGTACTCTTAAAATATATTCATGTACTGCCAATGGAACTGGATGATGTTAAATATGGTTTAACAAATGTATTTGATGATTTTGAAGATGCAATTCAATACCACATTGCCAAAAAAAATCATTGCACAAAAATATTAACCCGTAATTTAAAGGATTATAAACATTCTAAAATACCTGTTTTAACAGCAGAACATTTTTTTAAACAGTAAATTAAAATGCAAGAAAAAATATCCCAATACACTTCAGAAATAAATTCATTTCAACCAAAAAACAATGATGAACTTGAATCATTCAGAATTCGTTTTCTGGGCACTAAAGGTATTATAAAAGACCTTTTCGAGACATTTAAAACAGTTTCCCCGGAAGAGAAACGGGTTCTGGGCAAGGTCTTGAATGAGTTTAAGCAAATTGCTGAAGCCAAATATCAGGCACTGAAAGAAAGCTTAGAGACAGTTGAAAGAAGTGCTGATTCTGAGCTTGACCTTACTCTTCCGGGAGAAGGATTCGAACTCGGTGCGCGCCACCCTTTGTCTCTGGTTAGAAAAGAAATTATTGAGATTTTCAAAAAACTTGGATTCAATGTAGCCGAAGGCCCGGAGATTGAAGACGACTGGCATAATTTCTCGGCACTTAATTTCCCTGAGGAACATCCTGCAAGGGATATGCAGGATACTTTCTTTATTAAAAAAGGTGGAGAAAAGGGGGATATTGCACTTCGTACCCATACCTCTTCTGTTCAGGTAAGAATGATGGAAGCCGGTAAACCGCCATTCCGCGCTATTATGCCGGGGAGAGTTTATCGTAATGAGGCCATTTCAGCAAGGGCACATTGCTTTTTTCATCAGGTTGAGGGACTCTATATCGATGAGAATGTTTCGTTTGCCGATCTAAAACAAACCTTATTTCATTTTGTTCAAGAGTTATTTGGGGAAGGCACAAAAGTGCGGTTCAGACCAAGTTATTTCCCTTTTACAGAACCATCGGCAGAAATGGATATTTCCTGTTCTATTTGTAAGGGCGATGGCTGCCAATTCTGTAAACATAGTGGCTGGGTAGAAATTCTGGGCTGCGGCATGGTCGACCCAAATGTTCTGGAGAACTGCAACATCGATAGCAAGAAATTTACAGGTTATGCTTTTGGTATGGGGATTGAAAGAATCACTAATCTAAAGTACCAAATTAAAGATCTCAGGTTATTTTCAGAAAATGACATCCGCTTTTTAAAGCAATTCCAATCAGAAATGATTTGATGAGAACAGGAATTTTAATAGTGCTCATTTCGCTTTCTTTGCTTTCCTGCACAAAGGATGGCTTAGACCGGATTCCTGAAGCCTATGTAAATTACAGAATCACCATCCAGGAGTTTAATATTAAAAACAAAAATGGTTTGCTGCTGGTCAATAAGATGGATAATACAGGGGTTGCCGGTTTGATTATTTACCGGCGGGCAGACAATGCTTATGTAGCATTTGACCGTTGCAGCTCAGTTAATCCCCAATCGAGATGTGCAGTAGTACCGGACGATCCAAACCTGACGGCTACAGATCCATGCAGCGGTGCAAAATTTTCATTATTTGATGGTTCACCTGTGAAAGCCCCGGCTAAGAGACCCCTTAAGGAATATAAAGTAATTATTAGTAATTTTGAAATCTCGGTATTGAACTGATATGGAAGTCGATAAAATCAAGGAAAGTATAAAGAAAGCAGCTCAGGATTTATTCCGAAAATATGGCTACCATAAAACCAGTGTAAATGAGATTGCCAAGCGTGCCAAGATTGCCAAAGCAACTATTTACAAGTATTTTGAAAGCAAAGAATTGCTGCTGCAGGCTATCCTGATGGAATATATTCAGCAAAGTGTTCACGAAATCATTCATAATTCATCAGAAGAACTGGATGAAGAAGCTTATTTAAGCATGATCATTCTTAAAACCAGTCGATTATCTTATACCGTATGTAATGAATTTATTGGATGGGAATTTATACGTGAGTCAGCTAACTCTCAGGAATTTCTGAAAACTTTATCTGATGATCTTGAGAACCTGCTAATCCAATCTTTCAATCAAACACAACTCTTTAAAGCTGATGATTATATAGAACGCCTTCGCTTTTTGATCAAGGCTAGTAAAAGTATCGTATTCTCATTTGCTTTCACCTCAGTCAGCGATTCTGATGTTCGCAAAAACTTTATATCCTTCCAAAAAGAAATCCTCCCCTATTTAGTTAAGGCCGCAGTCAAATGAGTCGCGGTTTCCACCCGGCATTGTAGACTTAAAGTCAATTTAATATTAAACTACTATACCAATTTGGTTTTTGGTATAAATTTTAATATTTTGCTGATGTCAAAAACCAATTATCATCCATGAGCCGCGAAATTTTAATATTATCCGATTTAATTGATGAGCATTTTGAATTTTAAGTCCTGATTTAATTTCCACAGGATATTGTTTTCTCAAAGCTGATCTGTCTGATTTGAACCTGTTTAAAGCAAGGTTCCTGTAAATCCTGTGTCAATATATTTCGCTAGCCCTTTCCTAAGATAAAAATCTCTAATTTTGCCGCTCATGAAAAAAATTCCGGCCGACAAAAAATTTTTGCAGAATATACAGGTAATCGACATTGCCGAAGAGGGTAAGGGTGTGGGTAAATCAGATGATCTGGTTATCTTCATTGATAAAGCTGTTCCCGGCGACATTGTAGATGTTGAGTTATTAAGAAGAAAGAAAAAGTTCTACGAGGGAAAGATCCAAAATCTTGTAAAACCTTCCGAATATCGCATCGAGCCTTTTTGCGAACATTTTGGTGTATGTGGCGGCTGTAAGTGGCAGCATCTGACTTATGATGCACAGTTACAATTCAAGCAGAAGAGTGTGAGCGATGCATTGCAAAGGCTGGGCAAGGTAGATGTATCTGATATGGAGCCAATTCTGGGCTCTGCCGAGTCACGTTATTACAGAAATAAACTGGAGTATACATTTTCCGATAAACGCTGGCTGACCGATGGGGATATGCGTAGTGCTGAAACCATGGAAATGAATGCCCTGGGTTACCACATACCCGGCCGGTTTGATAAGATCCTTGATATCGATCATTGTTATCTGCAGGCTGATCCATCAAATGAGATCAGAAACAAAGTGAGGGAATATGCACTTAAGGCAGGAATTTCATTTT
>CAZGCG010000393.1:0-3374 GCA_964524205.1 uncultured Sphingobacterium sp.
AGGCCTAAAAACCTCGCAAGCCGGATAAGTCGCCTTTACCGCTGTTAACTTTTTAACAAAAATCGCAGTTATTAACAAAAGAAAAAGAAGCAAAAAGAAAACCTTCAATAACAACAATAACTGTCTTTCTTATTGAAAGCTAATCTAAAGGAAAGCTGGAACCTCCCGACTCTTAAATAATGACATTGCCCGACAGGCTTTCAGGAAGAACATGGTTCTGATTTTTGGTGGTGGAGGATATTCCAGTATATAAATCAAACATCCTCCCCCTTTAATTTCCCCTCAGGCGGGGGATACTGGGCGCATAAGAATCCTGCTAAAAGAATTTATGTTGCAATTACTCAAATCAATTTATCGTAATGATATTATCCTTTGCAGGAGGCAGTTTATGGCCTTGAGGGTTGGCAGGGGGAGGATAGTTTAAGATGAGACCAACCATTAGAAGTTAATAATTATTTTTTTTGGTGTGCTAAGCGGTGTTTTTCGAGCAGAACTGAGTTAAAACAGGGCTTTTGTTAGGCTCTTCTTGGGCTTTTCTTGGGCGTAAATTGGTTTTGGGAGCTTCCAGGCCAATAATCGCCCAACAAGAACCCTCTTAGGGGCCTAATGGTCTCGTCGAATGTGCTTGCCTTTAGAAGGTATTACTTGAGGAATTTGTCGCGGTTTTTAAAGATTTTGGATCTTTTATACCAATTTTTCCGTCCTATCCGAACAGGTTCCAGTATACCGTCGCGGTTATATCTTTTGATAGTGCTTTCACTGGATTCCAATAACTTTTCAACTTCCAAACGATCGATCCATTTCTTTTTAGCCGGTCGTTCATTACGCACCTCTTCCAGCAAGGTAACGCACCTTTTCAGATCTTTCGAAATTTCGGCTAATACCATGATGATGCGCTCGTCTTCCATTCGGGTTGAATCATAGCTCAAAAATCGGTACTGCCCAACAAAAAACTTAAGAAATGCTCGTGAATAACTTATTCAGGCATGAATAACTTATTCACGGGGCTCATAAAACTGCGTTTGGAGGCTAAAATGGAAGTATTTATACGATTTGATCGCAAATACCTCTTTTTGAGGGTATTGACAGAGGGAATTTGAATGATTAATTTCATGTAAAACAAACGCTCTATGTAAAAGAAATCAAATCATCATCTACCTAAATGTCCCCAACATGAAAAATTTCAACTTCGGCGAGAATCTCCGCATGATTCGGAGCTACAAAAACGTTTGCCAGGAAGGCATGGCCTCAAGCCTTAACATCTCACAGGCTTCCTATTCAAGAATCGAAGCAAGCCCGGATTTCCCGGAGCTTCAGGTGATCAACAAACTTGCTGATACCCTTGGTGTCCGGCCAAAAGATTTAATATCAGCGAACTGGTATGCCAAAGCAGTGAATGGCGATTCCGACAAAAATAAGCGTACGGTAGTCACGATCAACCACACCGGACAGGTCACTTATGGAATTCTGCTCGCAATCGCCGCCTGGGACTCGACTTCAGGAGCTGCAGCAGGTGTAGAGACAGAATCCATAAATGCGATTATGATGATTGGTACTTGCCTGGGATTAGGAGCATTCTTTCTTTACCATTTCACGGTGAAGCATGTGGAATTGGTGGTTGATGATGAGGGATAGGATGGATTAGGATTAGTAGGATGGATAGGATTGTAGGATTGAAGGATAAGTAGGAAAAAACTGTCTGAACTGTGATTCTTGTGATTAAATGATTCGTATGATTCAAGCGCAAAAAACATCATAAGGGAAATCATAGAAATCTCAAAAATCAAATAAATCATAGTTCAGACAATGAATTAACCGGAAGCTTAAGCTCCGCTGTTAGCCCGGGTTTTAAACCCGATTTTATCTGGAGTAGGGGATGCGCAGGCTAACATCCCCCTTTTTTTCTCATTCTCTCGTGCGTCAGACTCTTAACTCATTAATCCGGCGAAAATTGCCTCCGGATTATATTGAAGTACTGCTCTCCAACAGCTAATTGCGCGATATAGCTACTGTGTTTGTCATCAGCCACAGTTATTGATACAGGTGCAGATTCATCGGCTGTTAATTCCAGTCTCCTGGGATACCCGATTGCTGAGGCAAGTTTAATATCAGCGTATTTTTCTGACAGGTTGCGGAAGACCAGATTTATCGAATCTTCCCCGGAGGTCAGCCTATAATTTAATTGAGTAAGTACCCATGGATACTCCCCAAATTCAGGGTACTTTGAATGAATATGTTTGTCAATATCAGACTTGAGATTATCCATGAAATATCTCATGTACTGCTCCCTGCTGAGCTTTTCTGAATCACCTTCTCCCTGCCACCAAAACACACCCGGAAAAATTATTCTTGCCTCCGGTAGTTCTATTTTTAAATCTCTGATCGCTCTGTCTAAATAATACTTAGTAGCAATTGTATCTAAGGTATTTGACCAATTTCCGGGCTTCATTACACTGTTGGGGGCTAATACAGTATTACCAACTCCTGCCTTTACGATGTAAACTTTCGCATTCGGGCGTATGTCTGATATATTTTGTGCAAAGGAAAGTTCTGCTCCGAAATTATCCGGGACAGTAGCAGAGTTGACTCCCGCTACATAAGCTTGCCATTCTCCGTTATCGGCAATATATTCAGATAGTGGGCTGGGGTAGTTTACGGGCTTGTAGTATATCTTGACATTTGGAGGTGTTCGGGTATAGGGTTGTTGCGATGTTCTAACTGCAGGATACCCTTTGGATATCCCGCGATAATTATATTTCGTGTTGGCTAATCTGCTTGCGCTGGCCCAGCCTACCGAATTGGATTGTCCTATCATGAATATTAAATACACATCGTTGGATCCGATAGTATCTAACAAGGAAGTATTAGGGGCTGATCTATAGTCAAGCCCTTGTTTTTTATGATGATTATGCGTCAGACCTGCAGTGGGAGTTTCCTGAGCAGACAACAGACCAGCCAGAAATAGAGATACAATTGCTAAAACTTTTCTCATCCTTTGACCATTAGTGTAAGCTTCCCTGAAATTGTAGCCTTCCCATTTTTATGACATCACCAATTTAGAATTATTTCCTCAATTAATTTATTTTGATTGGTAACTCATCTGTCCGTAGTTTAGCGCAGCGCTCTACGGATAATTAAATGGTCAAGAGTCTTCAGACTCGTTTTAAATTTAAATATCCAGGCTAATTCATTATTACTAACCGGTGCAATTATTAAACTATAGATGAAGAAGATTTTTTTCAATGAGGAGTCAGAAGAACCTCATCATTGGACAATCCGTAGAGGCGCTGCGCTAAACTCTACGGACAGTGGTCAGGAGGTCCTGGCCTTCGCCAGGATGACAATCAGTTGTAATAAACAGGAGATTCCAGCTC
>CAZGCG010000394.1:0-3356 GCA_964524205.1 uncultured Sphingobacterium sp.
TTGCTTTTTCAATACTAGATGGACTAACTCTTTTGCCGGAGATCTGAACGTTCTTCGCAATTTCAAGAAGAACTTTCATCTTATCACTTACCGGAGCATTTTCAAGGTCATGCAGAACCATTTGAGTGGTATTGCATTCCCCCAGTAAAATATCGGCTGCGGCAGTATGTGCGGCAGTGCAGAATTTGCATTCGTTACCCGCAGAGACTACGGTTGCAATAAGTTCCCGTTCTGCCTGTGTTAAAGTAGATTCACCCCTCAACAAGATCTGGGTGAGATCTCTGATCGGATAGGCAGTATCCAATCGATATTCAAGCAAGCCCGTAATTCCGGGCAAATGCTCTTCCAAAGAAATATGTGGCATTTCGCTTCATAATAAATAATTAAAATAGCCTTGCTTTTCTTATTAAATCGCATCAATTATTGCCTGGATAAATAATGAGCAGGAGTATAAGCATACTGCTTATCCCTTTAAATCATGCATTTAAAGCAATTGACAATCAATAAATTGAATAAAGCATTTGAAATCCTTTATCCACACAAGAAAACAGCAAGGAATTAATTGTACAGGAAACTATTTTAAAATAGTTCAGACCCAACAAGCCCTGCTCATTGGAAATAGCTGATAAACCTGAATTTATTAGGAAATGAGGGATTCGGGAGGCGGGGCATAGAGGTAATAATGCCCGTTTTGAATTGAATTTATTACAAAACTATGCGGTGATTGGAAATCCAGCACATATAAGTCTTTTAGTGAAATCTCAGAATTTTTGAAATAGTACTCCAGTTTAATCTGTTTAGCTCCCGTTTTTTTGCTGGTGTTCGCATCCAGATCGTTCACCTTATTAAAATACTCAGCCCGCTTCTTTTCGATCAATGTTTTTTCCTTGTTCTCAATACAAATCAGGAAAAGGGTATCTCTTGCAATCTTACGTTTTACATATTTATAAATGGTTCCCTTAAGATTCACCTCACCTTCCATTGATTCAAAATCTTTGGAATCAGAAAGGTAGGGAACGTTGAATGGAAACTTAACCAGAATCATGTCTTTATCCAGATCATTCCCATCCTTTATCTTTTCTGCCAGTCGCTCATCAGCTGATTGGGTTAGAAAAAAGAAAAACCCTTTGTAACCTGCAATGTTAAACAGGAACAACAGGAGGAAAAATATGGCGGTTAACTTTCTCAAATTCAGTACAATGTAATAACAAAAAAATTACATTTCAAAATTTAAGTTGAAAATGGGTGGTGGTTGGTTGTTACCCGATAGCTATCGGGTTGTTAGTTGTTAGTAGAGATTGTGCTTAATTAAATCATTTTCATCTCATTTCTAATACCTCACACCTGAAACCTGATACCTGAAACCTGAAACCCCACACCTCATCCCAGCACCTCCTCCAATACCTCATGTGATCTTACCTGTCCGAAGCCTTCAATATGCAAGTTGTAATATTCAAGAATCTTCTCCAGCAATTGTTTTCTCTGCGTCGAAGTAATATTCAGTTCATCCAGATTATCAAATTTAGCATTCAGTATTGTGGTCCAGAGTGCCGTTAATGGTTGTTCAAGGATCAGGGCATGAGGAGGCTGCATTCTGGAATAACATCCGTTCTTAAGATCAAAAAAGTCAGCATTTCCGGCTAAAGTAGTATCGGGGTAAAATCCCAGAAAACGGGTTAAGCGGAGTAGGAAATACAGGTGAAAATTAGAAAGCCCTTTACTGATTCCATCCAGAATCTCGATTGCATGAAACAAAAATTCGAAGAGTACTTCATCCGCTTCATGCTGTCTGAGCGACTTGTAAAGCACCTCATTTAAAAATAGGGTTATCGAACTTTTTACAATATCATAGGGAATGCTCAGAAAGACCGGCTGATGTCTTAACTCCGAAACGCGTTGAATATTTCCGGAGCTTTTATGATAAACCACCATATCCAAAAGATGCAGTGGCTGCAGACTGTTCAGTTTGATCTTTGATTTAGGACGCTTGATTCCGTTGATCAGGTAAGACTGCAGGCCAAATTTTTCAGTAAAAATCTGTACCACCACGCTGCTTTCAGCATAGTTAGTAGTTTTAAAAACAATCCCCCGGGTTTTATGAAGCATGAAAAATCTTTGGAAGTAGTATGAGAATTCCGATGATAAGTGCCATCAAAGCTGCAAGCAGCACCATCGCAGCGGCAATATCTTTGATCAGGCCTGCCTTTAAATTATATTCCGGGGAGACCAGATCAACAAGGGTCTCAATCGCGGTGTTCGCAAGTTCAGCCATTAATACAATTGCCATGGCAGCAATGATCCAGAGCCATTCAGCTATACTTAGTTTCAGATAAAAGCAAAGTCCCACAAGAACAACAGCGACAAAGCAATGCACCCTGAAATTCAATTGGGTATTGAAGGTGTACTTAATCCCATTGAAAGCAAAACCAAATCCCCCGAAAAACTTTTTCATTCTTATGTTAAAATGTATTGCTAATGGAATCAATTACGTTCAATATGCTGACAGATATCGAATTATCATATTAATAAAGTCCAAATTAAGAATTTTTGTAGTTTTACGGACTGATTTCGCCATTATCCTAAACCGCGCAGCATGTGGAATAACTTTTCCAAAATTATACTTTCAAACCGGATTCTAATTCTTGTACTGTTTTTTGTTTTAACCCTGTTCATGGCATGGAAAGCCAGCTTTGTTAAACTTTCCTATACCGGTAGTAAAATTCTTCCGCAAACCGACTCCGCTTTTATCAGATACAATGATTTTAAAAGCAAGTTCGGAGAAGACGGAAACATGATGGTTCTGGGTATCAGCACTCCAAAATTAATGAGCAAGGAACTGTTCAATGACTGGAGTATTCTGGCAACAGAGTTGCAGAAACTGGAAGGAATCAAGCAGGTACTTAGTGTAGGAAATCTCTATGACCTCCAAAAGGACACTTTAAATCAGCGTTTCATATTAAAACAGATTAGCGGAGGGGCTATACTTCGTGATTCTGAGATGGACAGTATTAAAAATCGCATTTATGATCTTCCATTTTATGAGGGATTGATATATAATAAGGAAAGTCATGCCACATTAATGACGATCAATTTCGATCATAAGATTCTGAATACACCGAAGCGCGGACCAATTATCAAAACGATCCTGGAAAAAGCCGATGCCCTGAGTAAAAAACACGGTGTGGAAGTACATTATTCAGGTCTTCCCTTCATCCGGACAGCAGTAAGTCAGCTGGTATCCAGGGAGTTTGTATTATTTCTAGGACTTTCAATTCTGGTTTCTGCAATCATTCTGTTTATCTTTTTCAGAAAACTATATCCTGTTCTTTTCCCGATCATCCTGGTAATAGTTGGTG
>CAZGCG010000395.1:0-3353 GCA_964524205.1 uncultured Sphingobacterium sp.
ATCAGGAATAATGCAATTCTAGCGTTCAATAGTCTTCTCATACTCCACAATCATTTGATAATATTTCTGTAACTGATCCAGGTAATTCATCTGCGACATATTGATCGATTCCCAGCCATCGATGACCGTATTCAGATCTGTTTTGTTTTCCTGATAGGATAACATTGAAACCTTGAGGTATTTCTCCAATGATGGCAAAATCTTGGTTTCATAATTACTTAACTGCTGCTGCATGTTAAGCAGATCATTTTCCATAGACTTACTCATCCCCAAAATCTCGGTCAGCATTGCCGCTTTCTCCTGGCGCATTGCCTCCTTCTCAAAATTCATTGATTTAATCTCCGATTTATACATTTTCGAGGACCAGGGAGCGATTGGAATGGAAAGCATACCCATCACAGTAAACTGCCTCGGCATCATTGCTGAATAGTTTGACATATGGTCAAAACGAATTTTAAAATCTGGTTTTGACTCCTGCCGCATCAGATCAATATTCCTTTCCATAGCATGAATATCATGCTCCATGTGCAAAATATCGCTCCGAACACCCGCCAGATAAGCAGTGTCAAGATCTGCTTTAGGACTAAACTTAACCTTATATTCAGTTTCGATTTCAAATTCAGCTGTTGCTGCTCTGTTCATCAATGCATTCAAAGCAATCTTTTTTGAACGGATTTCTGCCTCTGTCATCAGGATCATATTCTCTGATTCATAAACCCTTCCCTCAGCTTTAAAAACCTGATTCAAAGCACCCTGATTAAATGGATAACGAATCTCTGCAAGCTTTTTCATCGTCCGCATGATCTGCTGATTCTCTTTCTGAAAGACGATACGTTTTTGAGCAACCAAAAGTCCGAAGTACAAATACTTGGCGGTAGCTCTCAATTGGTTAAAACGCTCACTTCTACCCAGCTCATAGGTCTGCGATTGAGTTTTAAGATATTCCCTTTTAGCCCTGACCTTTGCGGGATTGGGAATATCCTGTTCGGCAGAGATCATAAATGCCCCGCGGTCAGAATCGCCAACCATATTCTGCCCGGGGTAAGGACTCATAAAAGTTCCGGCTCCTACCATTGGAGCCATCCATGAGCCGGCACCTTCTACTTTAGAATCCTTGCTCTGAATCCTGCTCGAATAAGACTTCAAAGAGGGATTATTTGCGTTAATCTCTCCTAATATTTGCTCCAGATTCATAATTTCCTGTCCGTAGACAGTGAAAGAACTCAGGAATACAAACAATAAAATTATTTTCTTAATGCTGAACATCGTGTACCTCCAGTTTTCCAAATTTTCTCAATTCATATTCTTTAGTCATCAGAAAGATCAGTGGCGTAACCAGTAAAATATGGGTGGATGAAGTAAGTACTCCGCCAATCATAGGCAGAACAATTGGCTGCATCACATCGCTTCCAACCCCTCCTGACCATAAAACAGGTATCAGTCCAAATAATGCCACACAAACCGTCATGATCTTGGGCCGTAAACGCTTGGCAGCACCATTGATCACGTATTCTCTCAGATCCTCCTTTGTAATTGTCTCACTGGAATTGCCTTTCAAAGCAACCAACTGCCGCATTGCATCATTCAGATAAATTACCATGACGACACCTGTTTCAACCGCAATCCCGAAAAGGGCAATAAAACCAACTGCGACTGCGACTGAGAGATTCACACCCCAGAAATAAACCAGGAAAGCACCTCCGATAAGGGCAAATGGAATTGTCACCAGACTTAAAAATGCTTCTCTGATTGATTTAAAAGCAAGATATAATGCCAGAAAGATAATAAAGATCACTACCGGAATAATATAGATCAGGGATTGTTGTCCGCGGATCAGATTTTCGTACTGACCGCTCCATTCTACAAAATATCCATTGGGCAGTTTCAGATCCTTATTCAACTTATCAATAGCCTGCTGAACGGTATGCCCCAGATCGCGCTCACGCACATTGAACATCACTGCACCGCGTAAGATTGCATTTTCAGAACTGATCATCGGTGGTCCATCCACAAAACGGATGCTTGTAACGGCTGACAATGGGATAGTTCCTGCATCGGGGGAAGTCAGTGGAATTCTTTTCAAACGGTCAATACTATTCCTGTATTCCTGACCTAAGCGCAAATGAATATTGAAACGTTGCCGGCCTTCTACCGTTGATGCAAAAGGTGCACCCCCAATAGCAGATTCAACTGTTGCATTAATATCATCCACAGTTAATCCGTAACGCTCCAGTTGATCACGCCGGATCTCAATCTCCAGGTATTTTCCACCGCTAACCGGCTCCACATACAGATCCTTCACTCCTTCAATATTCTTCAGCATAGAATGCACATCTTCAGAGATAAGGCTGATCTGTTTCAGATCCTGACCATAAACCTTCACACCAACATCGGTCCGGATACCAGTCGAAAGCATATTGATCCGGTTGATAATGGGTTGCGTCCAGCCGTTCACTACACCGGGTATCTGAAGTTTGGCATCAAGTTCATCAATAATGTCCTTTTTGCTGATTCCGGGCCTCCACTCACTTTTTGGTTTCAGCGAAATGATGGTTTCGATCATGCTGATTGGCGAATTATCAGTTGCTGAACTTGCCCTACCTGCCTTGCCCAAAACATGGTCGACCTCGGGTACCGATTTGATGATCTTATCCTGAACCTGCAGAATTCGCTTGATCTCTGAATTTGAAACGTCAGGCAATGTAACCGGCATAAACAAGATCGATTGCTCATCCAGTGGCGGCATAAATTCCCGTCCGAGGCTCATCATCATCGGAACGGAGATCAGTAATGCGAGAATATTAACTCCAATTGTAGTTTTTCTGTTTCTGATACAGGCCCGGATCACCGGAAGGTAAACCTTCTCCAAACCTCTGTTGATAGGGTTCTCATGCTCCTGACGGAAACGCCCTTTCATAAAAAATGAAATAATTACGGGAGCCAGTGTAAGCACAAGTACAGCATCGATTATCAGAATAAAGGTTTTGGTATAGGCCAGAGGATGGAATAATTTTCCTTCCTGCCCGGTCAGTAAAAATACCGGCAGAAAAGAGGTGATAATGATAATTGTTGAATAAAATACGCCTCTTGACACCTGCTGACAGGCTTTTTCGATGATACTCAGTCTTTCCTCATTAGAAAGTTTAACATAATCATCATTCCTTTTTAGTTTCGGTTTACTCCACATCTGCATTTCCTCCTTTTCTTCGTTCATTTAATTCTGCCTGCCTTACTGCAAGGTTTTTATAAGAATTCTCTGCCATGATGATTCCATTATCGACAATCACACCAATCGCCAATGCGATACCGGTTAATGACATGATATTCGATGAAATATCAAATGCATTCAGCAA
>CAZGCG010000396.1:0-3345 GCA_964524205.1 uncultured Sphingobacterium sp.
CAAAACCAATTTATCAGGAAAGTGAATTATTCAAAAGATACAAAAACAATCCGGTGTTAACACCTGCAATGTGGCCTTATAAAGTAAATTCAGTTTTTAATGCAGGTGCAACTATTTTTGAAGATAAAGTTCTTCTTCTTGTCAGGATAGAGGACATGCGTGGATTTTCTCATTTATGCAGAGCTGAAAGTAAAGATGGATATACCAACTGGAAAATAGATGAAGTTCCTACACTGGCTCCTAAACCGGATCTATTTCCGGAGGAAATTTACGGCATTGAAGACCCCAGAATTATAAAGCTTGAAGATGAAGGTAAGTATGCTATTGTTTATACCTCGTTTTCCGAAAGCGGTCCTTTGGTTTCATTGGCAACCACAGAAGATTTCAGGAGTTTCAGAAGGTATGGAGTTGTAATGACACCGGATGACAAAGATGCATCACTTTTCCCCAGGAAATTTAATGGCAGATATATTTTGCTGCACAGACCATCACCGAGAAGTCACATGCTGGGTGCGCACATATGGATGTCTTATTCACCTGATCTTAAGCATTGGGGTGATAGTGCTATTTTATTGCCCGCGCGAAAAGGAAGCTGGTGGGACGCTTATAAGGTAGGGCTCGGCCCGCAGCCCATTGAAACAAAAGACGGCTGGCTTATAATCTACCATGGAGTAAAAACAACTGCTGCAGGTTCAATTTACAGGCTGGGCTTGGCATTGCTTGATCTTGATGACCCAAGTAAACTAATTGCAAGAAGTGATGAGTGGGTATTTGGTCCTAATGAGTTCTACGAAAGAGTAGGGGATGTACCTGATGTGACTTTCCCGTGCGGAGTAGTAGTCAAAGGTGATGATCTAATTATGTACTATGGCGCTGCTGATACCTCTATGGCTATCGCAACAGCTTCGCTGAAAGAAGTACTGGAATTTATCAAGAAACATAACAAATAAAATGAGCAAAAAATTCGGAGTCTCATTTATATCTTCCTTTATTCCAAGGCAGTGCGGTATAGCTACGTTTACAAACGATCTGGCGGTTTCATTCAATCAAATAGAAAATGGTTCTGAACTTAGATCAAACGTAACTGCTTTGAATGATAACCCGGAAGGATACAAATATTCACAGGAAGTTAAATTTGAAATTAAAGATAAAAGTATAAACGACTTCAAAGAGGCGGCATACTATCTTAATTTATCTGATAAAGATATTATCAATCTGCAGCATGAATTCGGTCTATATGGAGGCGAAGCAGGCTCTCATATACTTTACCTGCTTGAAAATCTGAAGAAACCGGTTGTAACTACACTTCATACCGTGCTCGAGCATCCCAATGAGGACCAGTTGAAAGTTATGCAGGAAATTAACAGGTATTCATCATATATGGTTGTGCAGTCAGAAAAAGCATTTGCAATGCTAACAGACGTGTACGGTATTCCCCAGGAAAAAATCAGATATATCCCCCACGGTGCACATGATGTACAGTTTTTGGATACTACTTACTATAAGGATAAATTCCAGCTGACCGAAAAAAAGGTTCTGCTTACATTCGGGCTGTTAAGCCCGGGGAAGGGACTGGAAGATGTAATAAATGCGCTTGCTGAAGTAGTAAAAACAAATCCTGATGTTGCATACATAATTCTTGGTGCTACACATCCGCATGTAAAAAAACAATATGGTGAATCCTACAGGAACAGCCTCGAAAATCTTGTTAAAAAACACGGACTGGAAAATAATGTAATTTTCATAAACCGTTTTGTGGATACAGAAGAGCTTCTTGAGTTTCTGCTTATGAGTGATATCTATATATCACCCTACCATAACCTTGAACAGATAGTATCAGGTACTTTAACTTATGCGCTTGCTTCGGGTAAGGCAATCATCTCTACTCCGTATTGGTATGCTGAAGAACTGTTAAAAGATGAAAAGGGAATTTTGTATGAACCGCACAATATCGAATCGCTTTCAGCAGCCATAAAAGATCTCCTTGATGATGAAAATAAACGGAACCGATTACGCAGAAATGCGTATGAAGCAGGCAGAAAAATGATATGGGGTGAAGTGGCTAAAAAATATTATGAAATTTTCCAGCAAGCAGCAGCTGAATATACATTAAATTCTACAAGCCTTTTACCTACACCAAAGTACAAAATGATTCCTTCATTGCCTGAGGTTAACCTTACGCATTTGCGTAATATAACCGATACAACGGGAATTTTACAGCACTCGGTTTTTTCAATCCCTAACCGCAACGAAGGGTATTGTATTGATGACAATTGCCGGGCACTGCATGTGATAATAATGAATAAGTACCTGTTCCAGGACCCTGCAGCTGACCAATTATTATATACGTATTTATCATTTGTGCACTATGCTTACAATAAGGAATCAGGTTTGTTCAGGAATTTTATGAGTTATGACAGAAAATGGCTTGAGGAAGCAGGTAGTGAAGATTCCAACGGAAGAACTATGTTCGTGCTGGGGTATTTCATCAAGAATGCCGAAAATCATTCGCATTTGGCATTATGCAAGATGTTGTTTGATTGCACATTGAAGAACATGGAAAAGTTCACTTCACTAAGGGCCATTGCTCATATTATCATGGGCTGCATTTTTTACCTGCAAAGATTTTCAGGCGCGCGTGATGTAAAAAGGATCTGTAAAAAATTACTTGAAAAATTGAACGAATGCTATTTGTACAATTCCAAGGGTGAGTGGAAGTGGTTTGAAGAATACCTAACCTATGATAATGCCCGCCTTTCGCAGGCTTTGCTTATGGGAGGTATTTACTTTAAGAACAGCAATTATTTATACAATGGGCTGGAATCGCTCAACTGGATGTATGATGAAATTAATGATAAAGAAAGAAATTATATTTCATTGGTAGGAAATGATGGTTGGTATTATAAAGGTCAGGAGAAAGCGAAGTTCGATCAGCAGCCGGTAGAAATTGCATCAATTATTGATGCATGTTACCAGGCATATTTGATTTCTGAAGATATGGAATGGATAAACAAGATCAGCTTAGCATTCAGCTGGTTCCTTGGAAACAATGACAGGCAGGAACCGCTTTATGATTTTACTACCGGCGGCTGCTTTGATGGGCTTACTTCTGCTATCACAAATCAGAACCAGGGAGCGGAATCAACAATAAGCTGGCTTACAGCTTTGCACAGAATGTACCGCATTAGACAGGAACTGCAGGTTGAGTAAGAAGTTTAAAATAAAGGAGATCCCTTCACTGATAGTGCAGTCATATTACGAATTCCTTGACGACAAGGGGTTCAAAATGGCCGCTGCGCTTTCATATTATTCCGCATTTTCTCTGGGTCCATTATTGATAATTGT
>CAZGCG010000397.1:0-3335 GCA_964524205.1 uncultured Sphingobacterium sp.
CCATAAGAACTGGAGAAACTTACAGTTGACTTTCCAACTTTTCCACGCTTTGTCTGGATCAGAATTACTCCGTTTGCAGCTCTTGATCCGTAGATCGCTGTTGAAGAAGCATCCTTTAATATGGTCATTGATTCGATCTCCTCAGGGTTGATAGATGCAGGATCCGGATCTTCTACCGGAAATCCATCAATAACGTATAAAGGAGATGTACTTTGGGTTAAAGAACCAGCTCCCCTGATTACGATATTGATACCACCACCCGGCTGACCATCGGCTGCATTAACCTTAACACCAGCCACACGGCCAGCTAAGGCCTCAGCGAATGTTCCAACCGGTGCTTTCATCATATCATCCATTGGAACAACTCCAACAGATCCGGTAAGATCAGGCTTTGCAACAGTACCATAACCAATTACAATCACTTCACTCAAAGAAGAGCTCGAAGTAAGCAATGTTACGTCGATTGTGCTGCGGTTACCCACAACGAGTTCCCTGGTTTCCATACCAAGAAATGCGAATACAAGTGTTTCAGTACTTGCAGCCTGAATGCTGTATTTTCCATTTGCCAGAGTTGTGGTACCTCTGGTCGAACCCTTAACCCGTACTGTCACCCCGGGTAATGGCTGTCCAGCTTCTAGAACTGTACCAGTTATAGTTTTTAATTGCTGGGAAAAAACCTGCTCAGAAAAACTGAGGAAAAGCATCAGCAGCATTACTACCCCTACTCCGGAGGGATAATACCTTTGTTTTTTAAACTTCATTGTGTAAATTTTTAGCATAGTTTATAATTAATAGTAAATAAATAGGCAATTAAACATAACGGGTGCGTACCCGAACTTGAAGAAATCAATAAAATTTGTATTCTTAGTCATTAAAAAAATTAAGCTAGAGTTAATAAAAGTTAGTTCAAAACCATCAATATCTCAATATAACCAAGTTTATTAGAGATTGATATGTGACAAAATGTAATAAAAACAATAAATACAGCGAGTAAAACTGATTAAACAAATTCATTTTCTGCTGCTGCAACAAGAGAAAAATAATAAACGGTTACGTACACTAATATATAAATAATTGTATTACTGTAAAATTTTTTATCTGATAATACAGATATTAAACAATAGACCTATTAAAAGGATCAGCAATTTTTATCAGGTCGGTTCGTGTAAGGCCATTTTCTGTGACCCTGGCAAGTGCATAAACTTCACCTCCCTGCCCCACCGCAATCGAATTTACATATAGAGGACGATCTCCGTTAGGGTAAAAGATAGGGCCATGATCCTGATATTTCCCTTCTGGTATATTATACGTGATTAAATGCAGATTTTCAAGGCCCTTTGCGGCACCTTTAGCGATCTCAGACTGACTTTCAACACGCTTTCCATCAACATAAACCGGACCACCGGTCAGGTAATAAATAGTCTTACCATCTGGTCCAAGCTGAAACCCAAGATAACCATAACTAAACTGATCGAACATACCACTTTTGGCTGATGGCTCTGAAGTAATACGTCTTACCAGTTCAATCTTAGATTTTTTAGGGTCGAACCGAAATAAATATCCTGAATTCCCATGAACTCCATAAGCTAAACCCTCAGGTTTATACCAGAAAATTTTCCTCCAGTTGTAACCCATACTTCCAGGTCTGGTTGGATCGTATTTACCAAAATAATCAAGCCTGAGGTTTACATCCTGAAGTTTATTGACCCGCCCATCTTCTGGATTATAGCTAAAAATATCGCCCTCTGAAGTAGAAAAATGCACAGTCCCGTCAGAAGGATCTACCACAAGAGAGCGGCATAATGAACGGAAATCATCCCCGGGCTCACCAGCCTCACCATTTCCGGATGTCCGGCCCAGATCTTTTAATTCCTTCTTATCAAGATCATAATGTATAAAATTACCATTGGGCCAGGAAATACCATAAATATGCCCCCGGTCACGATCCATTGTCATTGAAACCACGCCTTCTCCATTAGGCACCAAAGCAAGGTTTTCGAACTCTCTTGTTTGCATGTCATAAGAAAGAATACGTCCGCCAGGGTATAATTTATATCCGGCAGGAGGATTAACCGGAAGCCGGTCCATTCCATTGATGAGTTCATAATAACCAACATGGGTTGAGAAGTAAAGTTTGCCATTCCTTTCAAAGAACCTTGCATGACTTTTACCTTGTGGAACGAACATCTGATCTTTTTCACCACATATTTCAGTCAGATCTCCCAGAAATTCTGTTTTATCAGTTCTGGGATTATACAAATACATTTTACCTCCAACATGGATCTGGTCTGATGATAATACATAGTAAATATTCCCATCACTGGCAGCTGATAATGCATTGTAAGTATCGTGGGCCTCTTGAAATCCCGAATTATAAGTAGTGGCGGTCAGATGATTTACTTCATCAATCCCATTTATATATGTATTAGCTTTTAATTGATTCAACTCAACAATTCCGTCTATTTTGTCCATGCAATATTATTTTGTATCAAAGTATTCCCAACAAGACCATTAGTCTATACGCTTTTATTTTTTTTATTTTTCCAATGATTTTTTTACTGATTCTGCACTAGCCTGTATCTTGCTGATTGCATTTGCAATTGAATCCATGTCTTCCCTGCTGCCAAGAAGCAGGTTCTGAGTGAACCATACCATTTCTGTACATAAAAGATCATTCTCAGGGCACTGATTTCGCTCCATATATTTATCATAATCGAGCATATCCTTATGATACATCCTTTTAAAATTCTTTGAGGCAAAAGCTTCCTTCAGAAATTCCTGCTTGTTTAATGGAGTATAACCTCCAGAACAAGGCACTCCCTCGGCACGCAGAGCTTGCAAAAATGCATTTCTGGATAAACCTTTAAAGTCCTCCTTCTTATATCTGAATGAAAACAAATGGAATGAAACCCGGGTTGTGCTATCATATAATTTATAAGGAACAATCCCGGGAATACCCTGAATCTTTGATTTCAAATACTTAGCATTCTCTTCACGCACAGTAGTTTGTGCATCCAGCCTCTGTAACTGAGCTAAACCAATAGCAGCCTGATATTCAGTAATACGAACCTTGGTACCAATCCTTATGCTCCCTGCATTAAAAGTTCCTACCGCAGTACCAAATGGTAAGCCAAGATTCTGAAAAGAAACGCAGCGGTCCATAAAGGCAACATCATTACTGACAATAGCCCCACCTTCACCAATCGGAATATTTTTTGAGTTTTGAAAACTGAAACAACCGGCATTGCCAATCGTTCCAACCTTTTGATTATTGATTTCTGTTAGTGGCGCCTGACAGGCATCTTCAACCACAAAAAGATTATGTTTTTTGGCAA
>CAZGCG010000398.1:0-3330 GCA_964524205.1 uncultured Sphingobacterium sp.
ATTCCACCGGAACACCCTCTATTTTCATGCATGCAGCCGACGCCATTCATGGCGATTTGGGAATGATTCAAAAAGATGATCTCGTAATTTGCATCTCAAAAAGTGGAAATACACCTGAAATTAAAGTTTTAATCCCCTTATTGAAACAGGGAGGTAATAAACTGGTTGGAATGGTGGGTGATAAAGACTCTTTTCTGGCCAGACAATCAGACTGGATTCTTGATACCTCTGTTGAACACGAAGCTTGCCCGCATAATCTGGCACCAACAAGCAGTACGACTGCCCAATTGGCTATGGGTGACGCCTTGGCAGTTAGTTTGCTTGAATGTCGTGAATTCAGCAGTGCTGATTTCGCAAAATATCATCCTGGTGGTTCACTAGGTAAACGGCTTTATCTGAAAGTAGCTGATCTGGCTGCACAAAACGAAAAACCGGTAGTACCTTCGAATGCCAGCGTTAAAGAGGTAATAATCGAAATCACAAAGAACCGTTTAGGTGCAGTTGCCGTTGTTGATCATGGAATCTTAAAAGGCATTATAACCGATGGTGATATACGTCGGATGTTAAATAAAAACAGTACCATTGAGGGACTTTGTGCGGCAGACATTATGACAAGCTCTCCAAAATATATAGATAAGAACGAACTTGCTGTTAACGCGCTTGAAATACTCCGCGAAAATAATATTACTCAGATACTGGTAGGAACAGGCACAAAATTTGAAGGCTTTATCCATCTTCATGACCTTTTGAAAGAAGGCATCATTTAAAAGCATTAAATCTATATGAAAAATTATTATGCCCTGATAATGGCAGGTGGAATTGGCAGCAGATTTTGGCCGATAAGCCGGACTGCTCATCCAAAGCAATTTATCGATATACTTGGTACAGGAAAAACACTCATACAGCAAACCTATGATCGATTTTTAAAGATCGTACCCAAAGAAAATATCTTTATTCTGACCAATGAATCCTATATTCAATTAGTACAAGAGCAGTTACCTGATCTGGACAATTCACAGATACTTGCAGAACCAATAATGCGGAATACGGCTCCCTGCATCGCATATGGAAGTCATAAGATTCTTAAACTTAACCCTGAAGCCTCTATTGTTGTTGCACCTTCCGACCATCTTATCATGGATTCAGAAGAATTTACCCGTTGTATAAAAAAATCCCTGGAAACTGCTGCAACCCATGATTGTCTGATCTCATTGGGCATCAAGCCTTCCCGACCTGATACCGGATATGGTTATATACAATACAATACCAAAAAAATAGGTGATGATTTCTTTATGGTTAAAACGTTTACTGAAAAACCTAATAAAGAATTAGCCAAAACCTTCGTTCAAAGCGGAGATTTTTTATGGAATGCCGGAATATTTGTCTGGTCGGTGAAAAGTATCCTCAATGCTTTTAAAAAATACCTGCCCGAGATGAATGATATATTCAGGGAAGGTGAAACAATATACAATACCCCGGAGGAGCAGGAGTTCGTTCATACTGCATTTTCCCAGTGTACCAATCTTTCTATTGATTACGGTATCATGGAAAAAGCTGAAAATGTCTATGTACTCCCTTCAGAATTTGGCTGGTCAGACCTTGGAACCTGGGCATCTGTTTATGATTTATCAGAAAAGGACTATGTAGGTAATGCTGTAATTCCTTCCGAGATGGTTATTATGTACGATTCATCCAATTGTATGGTTAATGTACCAAAAGGAAAACTGGTGATTATGCAGGGGTTGCATGATTTCATTGTTGTCGAAGACAATAATACTCTACTTATTTGTCCGAGAAGTGAAGAACAGGAGATCAAACAAATTGTAGGCGATGTAAAACAACGATTTGGGCCTGAGTTTATTTAAGGGCAATCTTTTGCCTGACAGCTTCATAAAGCAAAATACCTGCAGAAACTGAAACGTTTAATGACTCAATCTCTCCATACATTGGAATTTTTGCCAGATGATCAGCAATCCGGATAAGTTCTGTGGAAATACCATTTTCTTCTGAGCCCATTATAATTGCGGTGGGTACAGTATAATCAGGCTGATAAAGGTAATCATTTGTTTTTTCGGTACATGCAACAAGCTGTAAACCAGACTCCTGTAAAAATTTGGCTGTTTTAAACAAACTATCATGACGGCATACCGGGATCTTGTATAATGCGCCTGCAGAAGTTTTAATCGCATCAGGATTAATTTGTGCCGAACCTTTTGACGGAACAATCAGGGCATGTACTCCGGCACATTCAGCAGTGCGGGCAATGGCACCAAAATTTCTTACGTCAGTAATACCATCCAGTATTAATACCAATGGCACTTCACCCTTCTCGTAAATAGAAGGAATTATATTTTCAATTTTATCATAGCTAATCGGAGAAATAAATGCCACAGCACCCTGATGGTTCTTAGGTGTTAAGCGATTCAACTTCTCTACAGGTACAAGTTGAAATCCAATTTCCTGTTCATTTATCAATGCGCGCAGTTCTAAAATTATACCTCCGGTAAGCCCACGCTGCAGGTATAGACTTTCAATTTCCTTTCCACTCTTTATTGCCTCAATAATCGCCCTGATTCCAAATACCATTTGGTTAGACTCATGGCTTTCATTGTCCCTTCTTCTTTTAAAAGAGTTAGTGTTCATTTCTATAAATTATAGTAAGCAGCGAAGTTAGATATTATTTCCATTTTCGTATAAATGACTTATTTGTTTTGAACCAAATCGAAGTTTATCAACATCCCAAAAAGTTATTAACAGTTACGATTTATTGATTTAAGAGCTGTTTTATTATAAATTCCATAATTTTTCAACAATTTATGTTAATAAAAAAGTGATTTGTAAGGCTAAAAGCAAATAGTGTTAATTGCTAAAAAAAATCGGTGTGAAAAACTAAAAATATTCCGCTTCAATTTTTGTATACTTTTGTTGCTATGAGTTTAGAAAAGGATCAGGAATTTAATAAAAGTAACAAAAATACATTTTCATCTGAACGCCGTAACAGATTGAGTACGATCGCAAGCGGATTGGGAAAACTACCTCCTCAGGCACTTGATTTGGAAGAGGCCGTTCTGGGAGCACTCATGCTCGAAAAAGATGCACTCTCTGCTGTTATTGATATATTAAAACCCGATGTTTTTTATAAAGATAGTCATCAGAAAATTTTTGAGGCTATACAAGCACTTTTTCAAAAATCCTCCCCGATTGATATTTTAACTGTTACAGCTCAGTTGCGTCAGCAGGGCGACCTTGAAATGATTGGCGGTGCATATTATATCACTGAACTCACCAATCGTGTTGCATCAGCTGCAAACATCGAATATCATGCAAGAA
>CAZGCG010000399.1:0-3320 GCA_964524205.1 uncultured Sphingobacterium sp.
GAGCTTTTGTGTTTAAAGGCTTACGTGTTTATTTACCTTTTATCCAAAGCGAAATATCATTGATCAGAACCTGACTAACATTTGCCGGTGTGCGGTACTGGGCACCGGTTCCTTTTTCCTTTTGTGAAGATAAGAGGTGGTTTAGATCCGGATAAAGCTTAAATGAAGCATTTTTATTTGCAGCCAGTGTGGTTCGCCAGATATTAAAATCCTGTACAGAAACCTGAAAATCATGCGCTCCCTGAAGGATAAGAATGCGGTTTTTAATTCTTTTTGATGTGGCGAGCTGATCATAATTGTTCAAATCTATCCAGTAGGATGCCGGCGCACCAAGTATAACTGAATCAGGGGCAATGTCTCCGAGTTTGAGAAGTCTTGACCTGTCAATTTCATTAGAGGATTCAATGAATTGCTGCTTTCCTGCCGCAGTGGTATCTCCCGAGGCTTTGTAAATAAACGCATTTTGTTCTGCTATCAGATCAGATAGTTTTCTCGCCGGAGCGGCTGCCAGGATTATTCCATTCAACGATGGGGCAAGAGCGGCAATTCTTGGAGCCAGCATTCCTCCGAGGCTATGTCCTAATAAATAAATCTGGCTTTTGTTTACGCCCGGAAGCGTGCCCGCCAGAGTAATCGCGCTCAGTGCGTCGTCAATTACCTCTTCTTTTACGGTAAATGCATTATTGAAGGATCTAGGGTAAACCATACTCCGTTTCACATAACGGATACTCCCTATACCTTTCCCGGCGAGTCCTGCAGCCAGATCTTTAAAAGGTTTATTGGGTCCAACGGTTTCATCCATATCAGAGGGACCGGAACCATGAACCATGATTACTACAGGAAAGCTGGCTAAATTTTTCGGACTTGTAAACACACCAGCCATTTGACCATCTTGAAATTTTATGCTGATCTCTTTCTCTGAATAAAGTGTGGTATCTGCATAAGCCGGAGCAGCATATTCTGCTTCAGCTGCTTGGGGTGTGACAAAGAATCCTAACAGTTTTTCAGTTTTATTAAATACAAAAGTGAATGTTTGAGATCCTTTTGAGAATCCGCAAGTTAGGGTAACCTCAAAAAAATCACCTTTAACAGAATTTTTGGCACCATCTACAGATTGATAGGTTCCAAGGCTGTTTCCAAGCCTGAGCCAGAAAAGTTTTAGTTCATCTGAAGAGATCTGGCCTTTCACACTTTCATCAAAAAAGTCGTGTGCCTCTACAAAATTACCCTTATCCATTGTGTCGAAAAACGAATCGGCACGATTGATCAGATTGACAATGCTTTGGGCAAAAGTGATCTGACTAATAAATAACAGAACAAACAGGATCTTAAATGATTTCATTAATAATTAAATTTCTAATTCAGGCTTGAAAGATAATAAAATTAAGGTTTAAAGGGCATAGAATAAAATTCAGTGTGGCTTTCAATCGAAATCTGAAACTAATTTTTATTTTTTTTTCATCCGGCATAGGGGTAAAAGTTCTTTTACCTGTCTCATCCCAAATATTATAGAAATGAATATAAAAATGAACAACTATTCGGGCTATTCAAAATGGATTTTTGTCTTAGCCATTTTGGCACTTAGCTTTTATGCTAATGCGCAGAAAGTACAAACTGATAAGGTTAACATAGGGTTTGCCTACCCGATCAGTACCAATGGAACACATGCTGCGGCAGATACCAATTATTTCTCTCTGAATTTAATTGCAGGTGTTTCTGCCGCAGAGAGAGGTTTTTCTTTTGCCGGAATATCTTCAGTTGTAAAGAACGATGTTAAGGGGATGATGTTTGCCGGTTTTTCCAACCATGTAGGTAAAGGGGTAGAAGGGATGATGTTTGCCGGCTTTATGAATAGCTATGCCGAAGCCAAAGGAATGCAATTTGCCGGCTTTAGCAATATTTCTAAAGGCAAGGTTACAGGTGCCCAGTTCTCCGGCTTTTTAAGCAAAGCCACCGATGTGCTGGGTGCACAGTTAGCGGGTTTTGCAAATGTTGCCAGGAATGTAACCGGGCCGCAGTTTGCCGGTTTCAGTAATGTCGCACGTAAAATACAGGGTTCACAGTTTTCGGGTTTTATTAATACCGCAGAAGATGTGAAAGGCTCACAGTTTGCAGGCTTCATCAATATTGCCAAAAAGGTGAAAGGTGTACAAGCTTCAGGTTTTATCAATGTTGCCGACAGCAGTGATTATCCTATTGGAATCATCAATATTATCAGGAATGGGGAAAAAGGTATTGGAATTAGCATTGATGAAAATGAGACCGGTTTGCTTTCATTTCGCTCAGGCGGTAAAATATTGTACGGAATCATTGCGGCCGGATATAATTTCCGGAACAAGGAAGAGGTATATGCATTTGAGGCAGGCTTAGGTGCCCATTTTTTGAATACTTCGGTTTTCAGAATGAATGCTGAAATAACTACCCAAAGCCTTGAAAGTTTCAAACAGGGTGAATATTTCAAATCCTCTGTTCGCTTAATGCCATCCTTAAGACCAGTTCGGGGATTAGAGCTATTTGGCGGACCAGTATTCAACTATGTGAATACCAATACCACCGAAGGCAGGGCGATTACAGATAAATATATCCGCACCTGGGAGAATCGCTGGGGTAATAATTTCGAGGGGATTTACATCGGATTTAATGCCGGAATTAACTTCTTATTCTAATTTAAATATCATAAATACAATACATAAACACCTAATTAACAGAATTATAACAATTAAAAAATAAAAATCATGAGAACTACTTTATTTATTGCGATTATCAGCTTATTCTTTTTTTCATGCACCAAAGACAGATTGGTAGCTGATGGAAATATCATAACAGACGTACGTAATCCCGGTACATTTACGGGTGTACACAGCAGCGGTGCCAACCCGATCAAAATTATCTATGGTAGCACATTCAAGGTTGAAGTCAGGGGTTCAGCAAACCTGATTCCGAGATATAAAACCAATATCCACAATGGAACGCTAAACCTGGGCTACGAATTTGTGAGTGTCCGAAAAGATGATATTGAGGTTTTTGTCACTATGCCGGCAATTAATCATGCTTCAATGAGTGGCAGCGGAAAGCTGGATATCAATGGTAATTTTCCGGCACAAAATCTGTTTCGTTTAACAATCAGTGGATCATCAAATACCAATGTGAATGATGTTTTTAATGCAGATGAAGTGAATGTAACTATTTCAGGTTCAGGAGATGCAAACCTTGAGAAAATACTAAGTAACAAAGGAGATGTTAGGATTAGCGGCAGCGGTGATGTAAGGCTTAGCGTACAGAATATACTTAAGGCCAGGATCAGTGGTAGCGGAAAAATC
>CAZGCG010000400.1:0-3300 GCA_964524205.1 uncultured Sphingobacterium sp.
CATTGCCAATAAGGATATTGCTCAGGGTGAAGCTATTACAGTGAAGAATGTGGATCATGCTTCCAGTGGTTATGCGCTTGCTGAACGCAAGTCTCATTGGGATAAGCCTGATACCTCTGCCTATGAAGGAAAAACATTTAATGGATTTCACCGTGCAGATGGTTCAGTTGGAACACGCAATTTCTGGCTGGTCATTCCATTGGTTTTTTGTGAAAACCGGAATGTGAATGTACTTAAGGAAGCGCTGGATGAAAAGCTGGGCTACAAGAAGGTTAAAAGTTATGAAAACGAGGTCGAAAGCCTCATTGCCCTATACAAAACAGGAAAATCAACTGAAGAGATTCTGAATGCAGATCTGAAGGCTACCCCAAATGAAGCTAAGAGAACCCGTTTATTTCCGAATGTTGATGGAGTGAAATTCATAACACACGATATGGGCTGTGGAGGTATCAAGCTGGATGCAGATAGTTTATGCGGACTCATTGCGGGATATATTACCCATCCCAATGTGGCAGGTGCCACAATTCTGAGTCTGGGTTGCCAGCACTCGGAGGTAAGTACCTTACAGAATGAGATTAAAAAGCGTGATCCTCAATTCAGTAAGCCTATGACTATTCTTGAGCAACAGGCATTGGGTACTGAAACAAACCTGATGCAGGAAGCTCTGAAAAGAACCTTTGCAGGGCTGGTTGAAGCAAATAAAAATGAACGGAAACCGGCTCCGATCTCCAAAATATGCATTGGTTTGGAATGTGGAGGATCTGATGGGTTTTCAGGTATTTCTGCAAATCCGGCGCTGGGTTATGTTTCAGACATCCTGGTTTCATTGGGTGGATCTGTTGTGCTTTCCGAATTTCCTGAGCTATGCGGGGTGGAACAGGAGTTGAGCGACCGTTGTGTGGATGAAGAAACTGCCACCCGTTTTATGCATCTGATGAGTACCTACAATGCGCGTGCGGTAGCCGATGGATCCGGTTTTTATGCCAATCCATCCCCGGGAAATATCCGTGACGGATTGATTACTGATGCGATGAAATCTGCCGGAGCTGCTAAAAAAGGAGGAACTTCCCCTGTAACTGCGGTCCTGGATTACCCTGAAAAGGTTAAGAGCATGGGATTGAACCTGCTCTGTACTCCGGGTAGCGATGTTGAAAGTACCACGGCAGAAGTGGCTGCAGGAGCCAATATCGTGCTTTTTACTACAGGTTTGGGTACCCCGACGGGGAATCCGGTTACACCGGTTATCAAACTGAGTACCAATACAAAAACATTTCTGAAAATGCCTGATATTATCGATATTAACTGCGGAACGATTATCGATGGTTCAGAAACCATAAAGGAGAATGCACACCGCATTCTGGACTATGTGATCCGGGTTGCGAGTGGTGAGGAACAACCAAAAGCAATGCAATTGGGTCAGGACGATTTTATCCCATGGAAACGTGGAGTTTCATTATAATTTTATCAAATTTTTAAATAATATGTTCAGCTTAAAAGGAAAAACAGCAGTAATTACAGGTGGTGGAAGTGGTATCGGAAAAGGTATCGCAATGGTGTTTGCAGCCCAGGGTGCCAATGTAAAGATCGTAGAATTGAATCAGGATGCAGGTCTTGCAGTAGTAAAAGAAATCACAGATAATGGCGGAATAGCTTCTGCACATGGATGCGATGTTTCAAAACAGGCCGATGTGCTATCCCTGTTCAATAGTATCGGCAAGATTGACATTTTGGTTAATAATGCTGGTATAGCGCATGTTGGAAGAGCCGACACGACTTCTGAAGCTGATTTGGACCGGATTTATAATGTCAATGTGAAAGGCGCTTACAACTGTCTATTTGCTGCAATTCCCTTGATGAAGAAAAGCGGTGGCGGTGCCATTCTAAACCTTGCTTCTATTGTGGCTATTGTTGGTGTGGCTGATCGTTTTGCTTATTCAATGAGTAAAGGTGCCGTTTATGCAATGACACTTTCAGTAGCCAAAGATTACCTTGCTGATAATATCCGTTGTAACAGTATCTCACCTGCAAGGGTGCATACGCCGTTTGTAGATGGGTTTATTGCAAAAAACTATCCGGGCCAGGAAAAAGAAATGTTCGAGAAACTGTCTAAAACACAGCCAGTTGGAAGAATGGCAACACCTGAGGATATCGCCGCAATCGCATTATACCTATGCTCGGATGAAGCCAGCTTCGTAACCGGAAACGATTATCCGATAGACGGAGGGTTTATTAAGCTTAATAGTTAATCTATAAAATTCAAACAATGCCTCAGGGCTTTTTATTTAAACGGACGGATTATTTGTCGCTTAGACAGAGAGGACCATCCAAACAAAATTCAATACTAAAATGAAATTAATCAGATGGGGGAAACCCGGACAGGAAAAAACAGGAGTAATTATTAATGATGTAAAATACGATACTTCTGCTTTTGGTGAAGATTACAATGAAGCATTTTTTGAAAATGACGGACTGAATCGTCTTGCTGCATTTTTAAAAGCAAATGAGGGTAAACTAAATACGATCGCTGATGCTGAGCGTTTGGGTTCTCCCGTAGCGCGGCCTTCAAAGATCCTTTGTATAGGTTTAAACTATGTGAAACATGCTGAAGAGTCGGGAATGGCTATTCCTGCAGAACCAATTCTGTTCATGAAATCAACTACCTCATTGGTAGGGCCATTTGATGATATTACCATCCCTAAAAATTCGGTAAAATCAGACTGGGAAGTGGAACTTGCCTTTGTAATTGGTAAAAAAGCAAGCTATGTAACAGAAGCAGAAGCTATGGATTACGTAGCCGGATATTGCCTCCACAATGACGTTTCGGAACGTGAATGGCAATTGGAGCGCGGTGGTACCTGGGATAAAGGTAAAGGCTGCGATACTTTCGCACCGGTTGGTCCGTTTTTGGCAACCAAGGATGAGATCGCTGATCCGCATAAATTAAGATTATGGTTAAAACTGAATGGCAAAATTATGCAGGACAGCAATACAGATGATCTGATCTTCAATATTCCTTTCCTGGTATCTTACCTGAGTAATTTTATGACCCTTCTTCCCGGAGATATCATTTCAACAGGAACTCCGGCAGGTGTGGGATTAGGATTCAAACCTCCAATCTTCCTGAAAGATGGAGATGTAATTGAGTTAGGTATCGACGGACTTGGCGAATCAAGACAGGTTGCTAAAGCCTATGCTAAAGCTTGATTCACATCAGCACTTTTGGAAATTTGACCCAATAAGAGATAACTGGATCACAGAGGAAATGGAAGTCATACGTCATGACTTCCTTCCTCCTGATCT
>CAZGCG010000401.1:0-3290 GCA_964524205.1 uncultured Sphingobacterium sp.
AGTTATGGATAACAATTCACAAAAAAATTATTCCTCGGCTTTATATACACTGATTACAGTGTTTTTCTTTTGGGGCTTTCTGGCTGCCAGTAATGGGATTTTTATTCCTTTTTGTAAGACACATTTTAATTTGACTCAATTTGAGTCTCAATTAATTGACTTTACTTTTTATGGTGGGTATTTTATTGGGTCCCTTATTTTATTTTATGCATCCAAGATCATTAAAGTTGATATCCTGAATTATCTGGGATACAAGAACAGTATTGCTATCGGACTTGTTGTATCTGCCGGTGGAGCCTTGTTGATGATTCCTGCAGTAGGTTCAGGTTCTTTTGCTTTCATTCTGGCCGCCTTTTTTGTGGTTGCAATTGGTTTTTCACTTCAGCAAACAGCAGCAAACCCTTTCGTGGTGGCTCTTGGAAGTCCGGTAACAGGTGCCAATCGTTTGAATCTGGCCGGAGGTGTTAATAATCTGGGTGGAATTTTAGGTCCGATTGCTGTAAGTATTATCCTTTTTGGAACTGCTACCAGTGCCGCTCCAAAGGAAGTTGAAATCGAATCGATTAATATGCTTTATTACATCCTGGCAGGTTTGTTCTTAGCAGTTGCACTTTATTTCTGGATGGCCAAATTACCTAAGGTGACCAGTGATGAAAAGGTAGAAGCGAGTGGCAAGACTAACATGCCTCTTTTTGTAATTTTTGTTGCTTTCTTATTGATCCTGGCAGCAGATCCAATCGCCACTGCAACAGGTGTGGGCATGAATATATTTGTTTACCTCTCACTTTTCATAATGGTAGCTACTTTGCTTTTAGCCCTCAGATCTGCCGGGAAGGACAAAACTGGCTGGGGAGCAATGGGTTATCCACAACTTATTTTGGGGATGATCGCTATTTTTACCTATGTAGGGGTGGAAGTAACAATTCAAAGTAATATGGGGGCCTTACTGGAACTTCCCGAATTCGGAGGATTGACAGGATCTGAAATTGCTCCTTTTATTTCACTTTATTGGGGAAGTATGATGATCGGTCGCTGGGCAGGTGCGGTAAGTATATTTAAACTGGAGAAGCGTACAAAGACCATACTAACTATTATTGTTCCTTTTGTTGCCTTTGCAATTATTCTGATTGCAAATCATTTAAACGGGGCTTCTATAGAGCAGTTCTTTATTTACGGGGTATGTATTCTTATTCTGATCGCCGGATTCTTTTACAGTCAGGATAAACCAGCAAAGACCCTGCTTACATTTAGTGTTTTAGGATCTATAGCAATGATTATCGGATTAATGACCGAAGGACAGGTTGCTATTTATGCGTTTTTAAGTGGCGGACTTTGCTGTTCGATTATGTGGCCATGTATTTTTGCACTTGCCATTACTGGTTTGGGTAAATATACCTCTCAGGGCTCCGCATTCCTGATCATGATGATATTGGGTGGAGCAATCATTCCACCTGTACAGGGAATTCTGGCGGATACAAGTGGTATTCACTTCTCCTATATAGTTCCATTTCTTTGCTTTGTCTACCTGGTTTATTTTGCAATTAAAGTAAGCTCTGAATTGAAAAAGCAAGGTATTGATGTAAATGATCTGGAGGCAGAAGCATCACATTAATGAAAGTTAAACCAAGCTTCGACTTGATTTTTATGGATTTGGCAAGCGACCTGGCTCAACGCTCACATTGCGTGAAAGCCCAGGTCGGTGCTGTTTTAACCAAGGATACACGTATTATCTCCATAGGGTATAACGGACCACCTGCAGGTACTCATAATTGTGACGAAGAATGGCCTGAAACTGGTTGTCCGCGCGATTCTAAGAATAGTTGTTCCCTTGCACTTCATGCCGAAGAGAATGCGATTCTTTATGCTGTAAAGAACGGCTCAACACTTGAAGGTTCAACTCTTTATCTTACCCTTTCTCCCTGTATTGCCTGCGCCAGGATCATATTTTCCTCCGGAATTAAAAAGGTTTGGTATAAAGCATCTTATGCTGAATATAAAGGCCTTGCAACAGATGAGGGCGTTGATTTTTTGAACCGCTTTGGTGTAGAGTGCCTCAAGTTCTGAGAAGATTGCAATTCTTTAACAATATCCCGGATATCTCTTATACTTCGGAGGTTGCAATTTCTTAAATTGCAGCCTTATTCCAATGAATTGTATCCATGGGTTATAAAAGTCTAGCAGAATGTGTTTCAGATCTTGAAAAACATGGTCATCTGATCAGAATTAAGGAAGAGGTTGACCCTTTTCTTGAGGCTGCAGCAATTCATCTGCGGGTCTTCGAAAATGAAGGGCCGGCAATCCTGTTCGAAAATATCAAAGGAAGTAAGTTTCCGGCTGTATCCAATTTATTTGGTACGCTGGAGAGGTCTAAATTTATGTTCAGGGATACGCTTGAAGCTATAAAAACGCTGGTAGATCTCAAATCGGATCCTCTAAAGGCAGTTAAAAACCCATTCAAATATGCCGGATCCGGCCTGACCGCATTTTCGGCATTACCATGGAATAAAGAAATGTTTTCTCCGGTTAAATTCGGTAAAACAACGATCTCGGCATTGCCGCAGATAGTTAACTGGCCGATGGACGGCGGACCGTTTGTAACCATGCCACAGGTCTATACTGAGGATATTGATAAGCCGGGTATTATGAATGCAAACCTTGGTATGTACCGGATTCAGCTAGGGGGGAACGATTATATCCAGGATCAGGAAATCGGCTTGCATTATCAGTTGCACCGTGGTATTGGAGTACATCAAACTAAGGCAAATGCGAGGGGCAAGGCTCTGAAGGTTAGTATATTCATTGGCGGGCCTCCTGCCCATCCTCTGGCAGCGGTGATGCCATTGCCTGAAGGTTTATCGGAGATGACCTTTGCCGGGGCCTTAGGAAACAGAAGGTTCAGATATTTTTACGATAATGAGGGATTCTGTATTTCCTCTGATGCAGATTTTGTAATTACAGGTATAGTAGAGCCTGGTCAGAATAAACCTGAAGGTCCTTTTGGGGATCATCTGGGTTACTACAGTCTGAAGCACCCTTTTCCTCTGATGAAGGTAAGAAATGTATATCATCGTAAAAATGCCATCTGGTCCTTTACTGTTGTTGGAAGGCCTCCCCAGGAAGATACAAGCTTTGGGGCACTGATTCATGAGATTACCGGATCTGCTATTCCAAAGGAAATTCCGGGCCTGCATGAAGTAAATGCAGTTGATGCAGCAGGAGTGCATCCATTACTATTTGCAATCGGCAGTGAGCGTTATACACCATATCTGAAAGAAAAGAAGCCTCAGGAG
>CAZGCG010000402.1:0-3290 GCA_964524205.1 uncultured Sphingobacterium sp.
TAATTGTGCCAGCATTTTGCTGAATGTTGGGCTGAAGCCCGAAATGATCCAACTCGAAAACCCCAGCTAAAGCTGGGGCCTATTGAGCGACTGTACTTGAAATGTCATATATAATTTAACGAACTTATTGGAATACTCAGAAGGCTAAGATACTGGCAGTTTACCTATGACAATGTAGGTGTAAAATCACAATCACTTACATCCCGTCACTTTCCAGATTTTCCCATCAGTTTTAGTAAATAGATAGAATTGCTTATTCGCTCCTAATCCAAAACGGAGATCAGCTCTGCGGCTGGCGGTGATATTCCTGAAGGTAGAAGGCACTCCCTTGAATAATAAGTCAAATTCTAAAATTTCTGCCGGTTTTTCTGGTGCAATTGCCTCATTTTCAATATAAAATACCCTGCCAGTGGCAACGTCACCAAAAATATATTTATTCTTTAGCGGTTCAATATTGCCTTCATAAACATAACCTCCGGATATTGCATTCCCCTCATCGTGATCAAACTGAGCAAGAGGATAAACAAATTTAAAGTTAGATTCATCAGGCTGCAAGGCAAATACCTTATTCATTTTGCCTTTATTATTCAGAAAAAATGTTCCTTCCCGCTGTGGCCAGCCATAATCAGCTCCCGCCCGAATCAGATTTAGTTCTTCAATACTGTTTAAGCCGATATCAGAGACAAGCATCTTTCCTTCAGGTGTCCAGGCTACTCTGTTTGGATTGCGGAACCCTCTGGCATAAACCTCCCCAAGTGTTTTATCATCATTGTCGCTGGCAAAGGGATTGATAGCAGGGATTCCATACTTCCCGTTTTTACTATTCTTTCCCTGAGGGTCTATGCGTAAAACAGAAGCCCTGATCTGAGTGTTTGTATTGCATAGGAAAGAAAATCCGGCTTCTGCCGAACCACCGTCACCCATTGTGAGGTATAACAAGCCATAATCTGAATCTTTGGGCCGGGAGAGCGGATTAAAGACAATTTCCTGCATACTATGAATTACAGTCGGCATGTCAATCCGTAAAAGTTCTCTGCTTTTACCCTCAAACTTGCCTGATTTTGGATCATTGATTTTCCATTCAGTAAGCACACATTGTACCAGAACCGGAATAGAATCCGCATAAGCGAAATCTGAGGGAGCTGAGCGCGGCTTTTCAGAATGAATGGTATAAAGTAATCCATTCTTGTAAAAATTGGGATGGAAGGCAAAACTTCCAAAACCGGTAGCATAACCAGGTACTGAAATAAAGGCTGGTCTTTGAGTGCTAATATCCATTACCTCAGTCAGTTGACTGCCTTTTAATTCATATAATTTACCTCTCAGATCTTCAATAAAGCTGCGTTCCTCCTTACCTGGTAAAACCCGCATTTGATTTATTCTGGCCAGAGGTATTTTGTCGGCGCTTGGATTGGCTCTTGTAACTTCCTCCAGTTCAAGCCTTAAACCTGATTTTTTAATTTTTTCAGGGATAGGATCATTCAATACAGCCCCGAATTTTTCAGTCGCTGCATCTTTTTTTATCTTAAACGTATTGATATAAGCCAATACCACCAGCATTTGATCATTGCTCAGGGCTTCGAATGAAGGCATTGGAGTCTTATACTCCTGCAGCAATTTAATTCCACGGGGGTTTCCACCTTCAATAACACTCTGTGAATTGCGAATAAAGCGAAGGAGTGCAGGCTTGGTTAGCTCAGTAGTTACACCTGATAAATCCGGTCCGATACCTCTCTGTGTAAAGCTATGGCAGGAACTGCAGTTCTGCATAAACAAAGCTTTTCCTTCCTCAATTGTTTTTTTATCCTCCGGATAATCATTGATAGTTTGTGCTCCTGCATTGAGGATAATGACCTGCGAAAAACAGAAGGTAATAAAGATTTTAAAATATGTCATTTGATTATTGAGTGTTTTTTTGACATGAATTTATCCTGATCATTTCTCTATTGATATCAATTATATGCTATCAGGTCTATTTAATTACGAGTGGATGAGCATAATCATCCCACATCCTGTTGATGAAAGCAGCTTCAGGTGCTCCATCATAAACAATAAAGCGGTATCGGGCTATGTATTCTTTTCCTGGTTTTATTTCAAAGCCGCCTGCTTGTGATGGTGCATAACAAAAGAACGGTTCTGTAGGATGGATACGCATGGGTTGTGGAGACCGGAAATTATCTGGATGGGATAAAATACTGATGCCGCTAAGTTTTCCACCAATATTACCACTGATGTGAACCCATTTTGATGTAGTAGCGTGTCCATTGCTTCTGTCCTTGCCTTCTGAAGTCAAAAAATAGGCATTATCCTTTCCATTCCACTCTCCATTGCCTCTAAAGCCGATTCCTCCATATAAATATTCCGGAAGTTTTAAGACAGAAGAGGTGGAATTTTGCTGTCTGAGTTCCAGGTCAATGACATAATAAGGCTTTTCATCACCTGCTGTGTTGTAAACTTTAATCATCCAGTTTTCATCCAAAACCTTCTTATTGGGGCTTACTGAGAGATCATAATAGGCATTTACAGATTCTGAAGACGCAAAAACTGATCCTGATTCAGTATTTTTAATTCCTTCGAACAGAACAGTACCTGTTTTATCAGCCATATTCCAAAAATCGGGCTTCCGACCCTCAAATTCAGTTTTTGTCCATGCTGCCCAGATTCCATGATGGTGTTTATGATTTAATGGATAATCATCGGCAACTGAAAGACCGGAAGGGGAGAGCACCGGAAAAATATATCCTCCGCGACGGAATACTGGTTCAATTTCTGCCGGCAAATCTTTTTTACCGGTTTGCAGACCGATTACCTGCTTCCCATTCACCATAAATTTCGCCTCGGCTTCTGTTAATAAAATTTCTGCTTTGTTTACTGAACCGGATTCTCTGATCGTCCTAAAGCTTTTAACTTCCCCGGGATTAAGACTTATTATCGCACAGGCATAGCCATCTTTTAGAAATTGGACAGGATATTTCTTTTTGTCCTTATCGATAAGATATAGATTCTCCTGGTCGCCTGCAGGCTTTAATTTGAACCGGACAAGACTGTTTTTTCTAACAATATGATTATTCACAATCCGAACCGTCTTAGACCCCTGGGCAGATGCATCCAATAATACCCCCAGCATCAAACAAAAAATTAGTATTATTCTCATAATTCAAATTTTATCTATAGAATGAAATATCCACCTATTCCCCATTTCCCACCCGATAGCTATCGGGTCCCTAATCCTCCTCCTCCAAATAATTCAAATCCTTATGAAACGTCTCATCCAAATACCTGAGTGCAAT
>CAZGCG010000403.1:0-3284 GCA_964524205.1 uncultured Sphingobacterium sp.
TAATGTATTTAAGCTAGTACCAAAAGTTTACCGGACAGCAATGGTTGACAATTGATAGTTGGTAATTGTCAACTATCAATTATCAATTAATTAAACCGTCTTCACATCTTTCTCATCATAATCATCAATATCCATGATGTAGCCATTCTGTATCAGAAATTCGAACAAATGTTTTGATTCTTTTGATACTGGCATATTGCGTGTGGTAATAATCTGTTTATTTTTCTTGTCAAGGTAAGGATAGGCATAGAGCCTTACGTTCTTACTGAACAGATCACTGATGTAAGCTAAAAGTTCGTCTGTGTAATTCTCGCCGTAATTTTCGGAGTTAAAAATATTTTTCAGGTTGGCAATATTGGTTGAAATACCGACACTTTTGGGGCTGCATCGTGAAAGGTATTGTGCCAGTTTATGATTTCGCGCAAAGTCAGATACAATTACATAATTTCCTGTTGCACAAAGTTCTTCAGCACGTTTTGCAAATTTTTCAAGATCCTCATTACTTAGTTCCGATTTATCTTCAAGAAAATTGGTCATCAACACCTCAATCATTACAATGATATTCTTATCATTTACCTTTTGAGTGCGCTTAAATTGTTCGACCGCCTTATTAAATAAATCGAAGTTTGGGGTAGATTTCTGACCAAACTTTGTCCGAAGGATCATCACATCCTTTTTATACAACACATCTTTAGATTGACGTGCATGACCATTTTTATCAAAAATCGCGGCTCCTGAAAAGCCTTTGGCTATCAGATAGAGGTTAACCAGCCGGTCGTTTGCATTCTTGAATTCCGGACCACTCAGACTGATCAGATCAATTTCTACAGAGCCTATTGTCAAATTATCAACCAGAGACTCGATCATCGACTGTACATCATCATGATAATAATATGCAGCATAAACCAGGTTAACCCCTAATATTCCCAAAACATTCTGCTGCAGATTTGAATCACTGTCCAGAAGTCTGACATGAAAAACAATATCATTTGGTTCACCTCCGGGGCTCAGTTGAAACCTGATACCCAGCCAACCATGTGGATCATTAGTTTTATTGAAGTTGAGGGTTGTTACAGTATCCGCAAAAGCGAAAAAGGTTTTTCCGGCATATTTTGGCCCACAGAGGCGTTCAGATAAAAGTCCGAACTCATGCTGTATCATTTTATCAAGCCTTGATTCAGAAACATAGCGTCCGGATTCCTCTTCCCCATAAATGGAATTACTAAAGACCATATCATAAGCCGACATTGTCTTCGCAATTGTTCCTGAAGCAGCTCCGGCAGTGAAAAAATTTCTTGCGACTTCCTGACCTGCTCCTATCTCGGCAAAGGTTCCGTAAATAGATTCATCCAAATTGATCTTTAAGGCTTTTCGCTTATTCTCTAAAATTTCTCTCAACATGCGGCGAAATTACGATTTTGCAACTTATGCCACAATTTAAATAGAAAAGGCAGGCGGTATTCCGCCTGCCTTTTAAAACATATTTAGCATCAAACTTAGCTGATTGCTATCTCTCTCGACAAGATCTTTGCTTCTTCTTTCTTTGTTACACTGATAAACAAAATACCATCCTTATACTCTGCGGAAATCTTAGTGTGATCTGCAGTCTCAGGTAATGTAAATGTTCTCATAAAAGATGAATAGTTATACTCAATTCTGTTGTACTTCCTTGCTTCATCCGACTCTGACTTCTCTTCCTTTCTTTCAGCCGATACAGTCAAGAGATTCTGCTCCAGATTGATTTTAAAATCTTCTTTCTTAAGCCCGGGAGCAGCTAATTCAATATGAAATTCATTTTCGCTTTCAGCAATATTAACTGCAGGATTACGATTTAAGGTACTTTTAGATAAAAAGGGATCGGCATTGAAAAACGATTCAAAAACATCGTTATAAGCTGGTTTGAATACTTTGTTTGGGTTGCCGTTTGCAAATTTTAACATTGCCATTTTGATATCCTCCTAAATTTTTAATTAGTTATTTCAAACTATTCGACAATGTGTATACCATTTTGCATATTGCACAAAAACAAGTCAAAATAAAGGACAAACTGGCAGTTAAATTTATTTTTTACCGACATAATGACAATATCAGCATGAAAGGATATCATTTCAAGACTCAGATTCCCATTCGTTTTGCCGACATAGATGCTTTAGGCCATGTAAATAACGCTATATATCTTACTTACTTTGAGATAGCACGATCGGCTTACTGGGCTGAAATCATTGAATGGGACTGGAAATCACTCGGAATCATAATCAGAAAATCAGTTGTTGATTATCTTAAACCAATAACACTTTCTGATAAAGTATATGCTTATGTCAGAACTTCAAAAATTGGGAACAGTAGTTTTGAACTCGAATACGTTCTTGTAACAAACATTAATGGCAATGAAGAAATATGTACTACCGGACAAACACTCTGTGTCTCCTTTGACTATTCACTTCAAAAACCTACCCAAATCCCGGCACGGCAGCGCCTTAAGATGGAAAACAGTATGAAGTATAATCTTGAGTAATTAAGCTTTTAATGTGTACTTAGCAGGACTAGAATATCTTACCAGGATTTAGAATTCCCTTTGGATCAAAAACTGTTTTAATACCACGCATCAGATTAAGATGAACTTCAGAGTATTTTATATCCATGTACTCACGCTGCACTGATCCTATACCATGCTCACCGGATATAGTACCTCCAAGGGAGACGGTTAACTTAAAGATCTGTCGTATACCCTCTTTTAATTTTGTATTCCAATCCTCATCAGACATATTACCCTTAATGATATTGATGTGCACATTTCCATCCCCGGCATGGCCATAACAAATAGACTGAAATCCAAATTTTACTCCAATCTCCTTTATTCCATGAATTAATTTAGCCAATTCCGCCCTTGGCACTACCGTATCTTCCTCCTTATAAATTGAATTCGACTTCACAGATAATGGCATAGTACGTCTCAATCTCCATAAAGACTCCTTTTGAGCCGCAGTATCTGCAAAAAGCACATCTGAACAGGAATTACTTTCCAGTACTTCGTTGATCTTTTCACAATCAGACATGAGTACATCCAAATCATTACCGTCAACTTCTATCATTAAAAACGCCTGAACATTATCCTTAAGGTCGAATTGAAAATGATCATATTCTATTACCCATTCAACTGCCCTACGTTCCATAAACTCAAGAGTAGAGGGCGTTACTCCTGCACGAAAAATCGCAGAAACTGCCTCACAAGCCTGCTCATTACCCGGAAAAGATGCCAGCATAACCAGGTTTTGTGTAGGACG
>CAZGCG010000404.1:0-3283 GCA_964524205.1 uncultured Sphingobacterium sp.
GTCTATTAATGTTGATTTAAGCCTATTTTGGTTAAGACGCCAAAGCTAACTAAATTTTTGTTTTTTGGAATAATTCTTTAACACAGAAAATTACAGAAGAAATTCAGGCTTTTTTGTATTTGATAAAACTATAAGAATATAAGTTCTTTTCATCAGGTTCATGAAGAATTTTTTCTTCCTCAGTCCATTCATTCATATTAATCTCAGGGAAAAATACATCGGCATCAAAATCTTCATGAATGATTGTAAGGTAAAGTACATCAGCAACTGGGAGTGCCTGTTCAAATATTTGTGCTCCGCCAATCACAAAAACATCTTTCTCGCCTTCACATAATTCGATTGCATTGTTCAATGTATTGCTTACTTCAGCGCCCGGAATTATAAGGCCGGATTGCCTGCTTATTACAATATTTCTTCTTTTAGGCAGGGCTTTTCCGATAGAATCAAAGGTCTTTCTTCCCATAATAATCGGGTGACCTGTAGTGATCGTTTTAAAATGTTTAAGATCTGCCGGCAGATGCCATGGAAGAAGATTGTTTTTGCCAATTCCATTCTTTTGGTCAATGGCAACAATCAAATTAATGTTCATACGCTTATATTAGATAGCTACAGCTCCCTTTATATGGGGATGCGGGTCATAGTTCTCCAGACTGAAGTCTTCAAACTTAAAATCAAAAATATCCCTGATCTCCGGATTTAGCTTCATTAAAGGAAGCGCTTTGCATTCCCGGCTTAATTGCAGCCTGGTTTGCTCCAGATGGTTATTGTAAAGATGTGCATCTCCAAAAGTGTGTACAAAATCCCCTGCTTCCAATCCGCAAACCTGTGCAACCATCATGGTCAGCAAGGCGTATGAGGCAATATTAAATGGAACCCCTAAAAATATATCGGCACTACGCTGATAAAGCTGGCAACTTAATTTACCATCTGCGACATAGAATTGAAAGAAACTGTGACAGGGTGGAAGTGCCATATTTTCAATTTCTGCAACATTCCATGCGGATACAATCAGACGTCTGGAATCCGGATTGTTGCGAATCTGTTTGATGACTTGTGTAATTTGATCGATATGTCCGCCTTCTGGTGTTGGCCATGAACGCCATTGAGAGCCATATACTGGTCCAAGTTCGCCATTTTCATCTGCCCATTCATCCCAAATACTAACCCCATTATCTTTTAAGTATTTAATATTGGTCTCACCTTTCAGGAACCAGATCAATTCGTGAATAATAGACCTCAGGTGCACTTTCTTGGTGGTTACCAAAGGAAATCCTTCCTGAAGATTGAAACGCATCTGATAGCCAAATACACTGATCGTGCCGGTTCCTGTGCGATCGTGTTTTTGGGTTCCGTTTTGCAGTACATGCTGCATCAACTCGTGATATTGTTTCATTCTGTTAATTCTTGGTTTATGTGGCCGTGCTTTCAGCTTTTTGCTTTCAGCTTTATGCTTTTCAGTGCAAATAAAATAAATGTAATTTTGGCATCCTAAAATTGTTCATAAATATATCAGTATGTTCACAATATGATTCTTTTTCCGAATGCCAAGATCAATATAGGCTTAAATATTATCAGTAAGCGTTCTGATGGTTACCATAATCTGGAATCGATCTTTTATCCCCTCGCCATCAAAGATGCCCTGGAGGTGATTGAGGCTGATGAGCTAAAGTTTAGTTCATCTGGCATAAATATTCCGGGGAATGCAGATGATAATCTTTGTCTGAAAGCCTATCATTTGCTGACAAAAGATTTTACTGAGCTACCTCCGGTTAATATCCATTTACATAAACATATTCCCATTGGCGCCGGATTGGGAGGCGGGTCTTCTGATGCTTCATTTTTCATCCGGCTACTGAATCAAAAATTCAGTCTGGGCATGGAAAACTCCCAAATGGAGCAATATGCATCAAAAATTGGTTCTGATTGTGCCTTTTTTATTCAGAATAAGCCGGCTTATGCAATTGAAAAGGGAGATCAGCTGAGGCCATTGGATCTGGATCTGAGCAATTATTTCATTGTATTGGTAATGCCGGATGTGCAGGTTTCGACCGCAGAAGCTTATCAGGGCGTACGTCCTGCTCCGATTTCTGCTCCCTTAAACGAACTGGTCAAACTTCCAATAGAGGACTGGAAATTACATATCAAAAACGACTTTGAACCATCAGTATTTTCAAAATATCCAGTAATAGCCCAAATAAAGGCTTCTTTGTATGAAGCAGGTGCCTTATACGCTTCCATGAGCGGCAGCGGTTCATCGGTTTACGGAATATTCAAGGAAGCTCTGAAATTACCGCAACTGGAGAAGGAAAATAAGGTTTTCTATTTACAAAATGGAAAATTGAGAGTGGAGAGTTGAGAATGAAGCTATTCCCATAATTCTCCACTCTCAATTATTTCATCAGTTTTCTCCTTAAAAAATCAGCAGTAACCTCACTAACCTTCAGTGCATTGGTAAATTTCATCCAGTGGTGAGTATCATCCGGAATTGCAAGGTATTCAAAGGCGAATTTTTTATCTTCAAATCGTCTGGCTAAATCCACACTCTGACTGAAGGAAACGTTCCTGTCATCATCAGCATGGATGATTAGGGTAGGAGAGCTCCATGTATCCAGATAGCTTACAGGAGAAGATCTGATCATCGCTTGTTCTGCTAATTCGGCATCCGGAGCAAGTGCTCTGGAGCTTGAATTTGCGCTGCTAAAACGATTATTTACCCCATGTATATCAACCCCTGCAGCAAATAGCTTTGAGTCTTTTCCAAGAGCCAATGCGACCAGGAAGCCTCCATAGGATCCACCATAAATCCCAATCCTTTCGGCATCAATTGTTGACTGTGCAGCAAGCCATTCTCCGGCTGCTTTAACATCCTGATATTCTGAAGCACCTAAAGCGCCTGCGTTTATAGCTTTCTGGAATTTGAAACCGTATCCGATTCCCAATCTGTAATTGACCGACAGAACTGTAAACCCTAAGCTTGTCAGATACTGGTTCAGTGCATAATCTATCGAATAATAATCCATGAAATGCCATCCCAGAAGCATTTGCCTTTGTGGACCGCCATGGACGTAAACAATTGCTGGTCTTTTTGCTGAAGAGTGGTTTTTGGGTTCAAATAATTGTCCGTAAACTGTTTGTCCATCCGCCGCCTTAAAGGTGATATGCTTCGGACTTACTAATTGTTTTTGAGGGAAATCTGCAGGTATCAAGTCCTCACAAAGTACTCTGTGTGATTTCCCATTAGCATTCCTCACTGCAGGGAGAACAGGTCTTTGTGCTGTTGAAC
>CAZGCG010000405.1:0-3281 GCA_964524205.1 uncultured Sphingobacterium sp.
CGTAAACGCTGGGAGGTTACAAATTTCCCTTCCTTACCAAACATTGGTGAATTGTTGATCGTAAACAACATATTCATGGTTGGTTCGTCGATCTTTATAACTTCAAGTTGTTCCGGATTCTCAAAATCGGCAATGGTATCACCAATATCAAAACCTTCAATTCCAACAACTGCACAAATATCACCTGAAGAAACTTCCTGAACCCTGATTTTTCCTAATCCTTCGAACGTATAAAGTTCTTTAATCCTTGATTTCTGGATCTTTCCGTCACGTTTCACTAATGAAACAGGCTGATTTTCTTTAATCACTCCCCTAGCCACACGCCCGATTGCGATACGGCCTACGAATGATGAATAATCCAGAGAAGTGATCTGCATCTGAAGGGTTCCATCAAAACTTGGCGCAGGTGGAATGTGCTCTAAAATAGTGTCAAGCAATGGGGTAATGTCTTCAGTCTGTACTTTCCAGTCTGTATTCATCCATCCCTGCTTTGATGAACCGTATAAAACAGGGAAATCAAGCTGATCTTCTGTAGCTTCAAGATTGAAGAACAATTCGAAGATCGACTCATAGACTTCTTCCGGACGACAGTTTTCTTTATCTACCTTATTTACAATAACAACAGGCTTTAATCCCAAAGAAAGGGCCTTCTGCGTTACGAAACGGGTTTGAGGCATTGCGCCTTCAAAGGCATCAACCAGTAGGATAACCCCATCAGCCATTTTCAATACCCGTTCAACCTCACCACCAAAGTCGGCGTGTCCCGGAGTATCAATAATATTAATTTTGACACCCTTATAGTTTACAGAAACATTCTTGGAGACAATGGTAATACCACGTTCACGCTCAAGATCATTGCTATCCAGTATCAGATCCCCGGTGTCCTGATTATCACGGAACAAATTAGTTTGGTGTAAAATTTTATCAACCAATGTAGTTTTACCGTGGTCAACGTGAGCGATGATCGCTATATTCCTTATTTTTTGCATTAAAAAATTACTCTTAAATTTTTTGCAAAGGTAGGATTTAATAAGCAGATTTTTGCAATATGTAGTAATTCAGGAAGATAAGGGCCTCGTAATTAAGCTGATTTGTAAATGAAGAACTTTTCCTGTAGCGATTAGAGACTATATTAAGGCATATTTCATCATCAATCTCTAAATAAATTGAAGAATAAATTTATTTAGCAAGACGGCATAATTTACCCTCACCTGACCAGGCATTGTCAGATATTCAGTAACTTTGAACTATGGATTATCAACTGATTTTGGTTATTCTGCTATTCATCCTGGCCATTATTTATATGGGCCGTATGGTCTATAAAAGCATGAACAGTAAAAAGGGCTGCGCAAGCAATTGTGGCAAATGTGCTGCTGACTTCAGTGAGGTTAAGATTCCTGATTCAGGTAAACACTAGAGACCTCCTTAATTTTTCTCAATCAAGCAAACTGCATAAGCTACCAGGCCTTCCTTCCTCCCAATGAAACCCATCGTTTCATTCGTTGTTGCTTTGATGGATATATCTTCTTCACTAATCCCTGCGGCCTCCGATATTTTGAATTTCATCTCGGGAATATGCGGATTAATTTTAGGCGCTTCCAGACATAACATGGCATCGATATTTCCTACATTCCAGCCTTTCTGGTTAAGTAATTTGACACATTCCTTTAAAAGGATAAGACTGCTGATACCTTTCCAGCGATCATCTGTATTGGAAAAATGATAGCCAATATCACGAAGATTTGCAGCACCCAGCAGTGCATCGCAAATAGCGTGAACCAGGACATCCGCATCAGAATGCCCGAAAGCACCTGAATGATGTTCTAATTTAACTCCCCCTAAAATAAATGGATGATTTTCAACTAATTGGTGTACATCGAACCCAAATCCTACCCTGATCTTCATTAAAACTATTTTTCAAAATTAAATACCAGTGAAAAGCGCAATGTCTGTGCTAATGGACTGGTTTGTTGATTTGCCAGCAAATAAGCAAAATCAAGATTAAATACATTGTATTTTAAGCCTGCACCAAGTGTGAGGTATCTTCTGTCACCCTTTGTTGGGGCTTCATAGAAATACCCTGAGCGAAGGGCAAATTGTTTATTGTACCAGTATTCTGTACCAAGAGAAAAACTGATCTCACTTAATTCTTCAGAAAAACCACCCGGTGCATCACTGAATGAACCAAAAATTGCAGCAGGCACTGAACGGTCGGGGTCTTTCCCATCAATAATATTTCCATTTATATCCCGGATAGGATTTGTTGGAACAAGTAATTTGTTCATATCAAGAGCAACGGTAAATGTATTCAATTCATCAAGAAGAAAAGTAGAAGCTGCACCAAGCTTCATATTTGCAGGGAGAAAGGATTTCGAGCCTCCTTCGGAGTAACTCATCTTCGATCCGATATTGGACAGGTTTAAACCCAAGGCAAGTTCTGCATCCTTGCCCAGCATAACTGTACCCGTTTTATAATATGCAGAAGCATCTGCTGCAAGAGCTGTGGCAGGCTGTATATCCTGTCCGTTGAATTGTCCGTTACTTAAACTTGAACGGATGTATCTTAATGCAGTACCCAGGGCAAATCCCTCTCCAAATTTTCTTGAAAAAGAACCCTCAACAGAGAATTCATTCGGGCTGTATACTCCAATATCATTCTGACTATTATCAGTTAGTTGGATAGAACCATAGGAAAAATACCTTAATGCTCCCCCTATTGTATTTCTATCATCTAAACGATGGTAGATCGTCAGGTAACCCAAATCAACATCCGGAACTAGATTTCGTAGCCATGGTGTATATGAAGCTGAAAGGCCGGTGGGTTTATCAAGAAATGCCAGCTTAGCCGGGTTCCAGTGCATGGAATTTGCATCGGGTGAAATTGCCACCCCCGCATCACCCATCGCTCCTGATCGTGCATCGGGTGTGATCAGTAAAAATGGAGCTGCTGTCTGAATGGTATTGGTTCGCTTTCCATCTGTCTGGGTTGGCTGAGAAATAGCCAAAGCAGGGACACAGACAATTAAAACGACGAAATAATTACAAAACGAGAGTTTGTTAACCATTAATTTTGAAAAAAATCAACCAAATCTACACTTTACACTGTTTTAAATATAGGTATTTAAAAGAATTATTTCCCAAGTAACCCCACATATTAAATGAAAATATAAAGCAAAAAATCAGATGATTAATAATAATCAAAAGAACTGTTTACTCTAAAAAATTATTTTGTAATTATTTGATTTTCAATATCTTAAATTACTATAAATAAATAAGTCGCT
>CAZGCG010000406.1:0-3276 GCA_964524205.1 uncultured Sphingobacterium sp.
TATTTAAAAGGAATTCTCGAATATACTTCAGACCCAATTGTATCGGTTGATATTCTGGATAATCCACATTCCTGTATTTTTGACTCTGAACTGAGCTCAGTGGTTGGGGAATTGGTAAAAGTTGTTGGATGGTATGATAATGAGTCGGGTTATTCGAACCGTCTTGCTGATCTGGTGATTAAAATTGCCGATCTCAGAAAATAATCTCCCCGTTATGATCAGATTTATCAGCACAGAAGATACATTGGCCCTGCGAAGCCCTGTCTTAAGAGAGGGATTAGCTCCTGAGCTTTGCCGTTTTGATGGAGATGATGACGAAAATACATTTCACCTGGGCTATTTTAAGGACGATGAACTGATCTGCATTGGAAGTTTTCACAAGCAGGGTAAAGAAGGCTATATGGGTGTGGGATATCAGTTGAGGGGTATGGCAACAAGGGACGATTATCAGGGAAAAGGTATAGGTAATCAGTTGCTTAATTTTGCGATTGTTTACCTCAGAGGCCAAAAAGTAAATTATATCTGGTGTAATGCGAGAATAAATGCCTGCAAATTTTATCTGGGCATAGGTTTTGAGATCATTTCTGATGAATTTGAAATCGCGGGTATTGGACCCCACAGGGAAATGTACCTGAAAATCCAATAAAAAAGGGAAAAGTATAATCAATGAACATATGAATACGATAGATTTTTTAAATTTTTCTGGTAAGAAAGCACTCATACGCGTCGATTTTAATGTCCCGCTTGATGATAAGTTCAATATTACAGATGATAATCGCATGGTTGGTGCTGTTCCAACTATTGAGAAGATATTAAATGATGGTGGTTCAGTTATTTTGATGTCCCATTTAGGCAGACCTAAAGATGGCCCCACAGAGAAGTATTCTTTAAGGCATCTGGTCAGGCATCTCGCCATTTTACTGAACAGGGATGTTCAGTTTGCTGACGATTGCATCGGTAAGAGTGCCATTTCGAAATCGAAGGACTTAAAATCTGGTGAAGTCTTATTACTTGAAAACCTTCGTTTTTATAAAGAAGAAGAAAAAGGTGATGAAGCGTTTGCAGAAAAGCTGGCCTCTTTAGGCGATGTTTATGTAAATGATGCCTTTGGTACTGCACATCGCGCACATGCCTCTACTGCGATCATTGCGAAATTCTTCCCGGCTGCTAAATATTTCGGTTACCTGATGGCCGGAGAACTGGCGAATGCCGAGAAAATATTGAATCATGCTGAAAAGCCGTTTACTGCAATTATGGGCGGTGCAAAAGTGTCCGATAAGATTCTTTTAATTGAAAAATTACTTGAAAAGGTTGATAACCTGATTATTGGCGGTGGAATGGCATATACTTTTGCAAAGGCACTGGGAGGTCAGATAGGTAATTCATTGGTCGAAGAGGATAAATTAGACCTTGCTCTTGAATTGTTGAAAAAGGCAAAAGCTAAAAATGTCAATCTGCTTCTTCCGGTTGATTCGGTGATAGCAGATGCCTTTGCCGCAGATGCCAATATTTCAATTGCTCAAAATGATGCTATCCCTGCCGGCTGGATGGGACTTGATATCGGCCCGGAGTCGGTTAAAAGTTTCAGTTCTGTTGTTAAAAGTTCCAAAACTATCCTTTGGAATGGCCCAATGGGCGTTTTTGAGATGGAAAAATTTGAAATGGGAACCAAATCAGTTGCTGAAGCTGTAGTAGAGGCAACAAAAAAAGGTGCATTTTCATTGATAGGAGGAGGAGATTCTGCTGCTGCGGTCGCTAAATTTGGTTTTGAGGATGAAGTAAGTTATGTATCGACAGGTGGTGGAGCCTTGCTGGAATACATGGAAGGGAAGGAATTACCGGGGGTGAAGGCGATTACCGGCTCAGGGCCGGAATGACAAAAGGGTCAGAGACGTGAATGACAAAGGGTCCAGCCAGGAATGACAAACCGCTCAAGGCCGGAATGACAAAGGGCATATTAAGTTAATTTCCTCTGTCATTCCGGCCTCGAGCCGGAACGTGAACAATCCTGCTCAATTGTATAAGCAGCAGTTGCTATTTTCCAGCCTTCATCCGTTTTTAAAAACGTGAACAGATCTACTCCGCAATGCGAGAATTTACCGCTTATGTCCAGGGTATAGGGAACCCAGGCCATTGCAATACGATTATGGATTTTTATTTCTGAGGACAACATTCTTTCCTGTATAATCCTTGCCGGATTAATCAAAGTTTTCATGAAATCACCAAACTGCCGCATAGAATATTTTGCTGCCTTTTCTTTTTCAGAGATGGCCCAAACTTGTCCATTTGTTAATAATATTGATTTAAACAGTACCGTATCCTGTTTTTCCAGAGCATCGAAAAACTGCTGTACTTTCAACAGAATTTCTTTTTCTTCCGGATTTTGTTTCTGCTGAGCAACAGAATTTATGCTGATTAGAATCAGGATCAAAAAGGATATTTTTTTCATGAATAACTCATTATTTAACAGGATAAATAAATATCCTACTTTTTGGGATACAATAATCTGAAAGCATTAAAAATAGCCTGATGTGTGATCGTTGCATGATCCTCATCCGGAAGGTAATCGAAATGTACCTGCACTGTTTTACTTTTGCCGGCTTTTAATTTTTCAGCCAGTAAATTGGCATCTACCTCCATTACATGGGGTGTATTTCCGGGACTTAGCCCTTCTTTTCCGACTCCAATATAAATGCCGGTGTTTTGAGAGAAACTTTCAGAAAGCATGGCGGGATTTTGTTTGAACAGGGAGCCATTGTCCCACCATAATGAGGGACTGATAATAACATATTTATTAAAAAGCTCAGGTTTTTTCATTAAGATTTCGGTGGCAAGTAATCCTCCAAGAGATTGACCGATAATCATTTTTGAATCATTTACCTTGTACTCCTTCGCAATAAAGGGCTGTAATTCTTTCTCAATAAAAGCGATGAACTTTTCGGAATGTCCTGTGCCGGGGAATTGTTTTTTATCTTCCTCTATACTGCTTGGATAAGTAAAATCCCGTTTACGGTTGATATTGGCTATACCCACCACAATAGATTCAGGAATCCGGTTAATCCAGGGGAAATTATTGAATTGTACCAATCCCGCAACATGTATAAAATCTTCATCTGCAGAACCATCAAGTAAATAGATTACCGGGTAGCGGGAACTATCAGCTCTGCTGTAACCAGCTGGCAGGTAAATATTCAGGGTTCTTTTTTCAGCTAATTCTGAGGAATTTATTTCAAGAATCTCGCCGAGTATAAAGGGCTTGCTCTGGCTTCTGACCTG
>CAZGCG010000407.1:0-3274 GCA_964524205.1 uncultured Sphingobacterium sp.
ATAATTCCTGCTTCAGCAAAATTTCATACTCATAGTGATGAGATCCTTCGTCGCCACAAAATTTGACTAACCCGATAGCTATCGGGTTGAGAAAATCAACCGGCTCCTCTGGATGACATACACTACACATTGTGTACCCACCCATCGACAAATAGACAACCCGATAGCTATCGGGTCACTCATTGACAAATCAAATGGAACAAAGAGCAATGAATAAAGACAAGACCCATAGCTTCAAATGAAGTACTCATCCCATTTGCTAAACCGATAGCTATCGGGTTGCTCATTTGCTCAATTCTTTTTTTCCACTCTCAACTTTCAACTGTCAACTGTTCAAAGCTTCACTTCCGTATTCCCACCCTTACTCAATGTAATATCCACTGGCGCATTCGTTTTCCATGAGCCCCTTGTAAAATCCGGGACATCTATGGAATTGGAGCGGTTCTTAACTGACCACTCACTCAATGGGAAAATAGAGCTCCATAATGCTGCATCATATACATCCTGATCGACAGGTAAACCATTACGAAGACAATCAATATTATGCCAATCCATTAAAAAGTCCATCCCTCCATGGCCTCCGACCTGTTTTGCGAGTTCACCAACTTTTTTAACAATTGCGGGTTCATATTTCTTTTCAAGCACCTTAAACTCCTCTTCAGAAATCCAGCCTTCATGGCCGATTGAGATCTTACCGGGAAGCGGATACTTCTGGGCAGTACCTTTAGTTCCGCTAATGAGATGTATCCTGGAATAAGGCCGCGGAGAGGTAACATCATGCTGAAGCATAATCGTTTTGCCTTTATTGGTACGAATGGTAGTGGTATTCATATTGCCATTAAATGGCTTTCCAACAAATTGCTTATAGATATCGTCGCTCGCAGCCAGTTTCTTCGCGGTATCAGCCATCATAAAATCATTTGTAGAAACAGAAACCAGATAATCCATTTTATCACCACGATTAATGTTCATCACCTGACTTACCGGACCCAGTCCATGAGTAGGATATAAATTGCCTTGTCTGCTGGCATCCATTCTTAGACGCCAGAAATCATAATACTTCTCTTTCGAGAAATCACCGGCCAAAAGGTCATGGATATATGCTCCTTCAGCATGAACAATCTCCCCAAAAAATCCCTGATGGGCCATATTGAGTGTTAATAACTCGAAAAAGTCATAGCAACAATTTTCAAGTATCATACAATGCTTTTTGTTCCGCTCAGAGCTTTCTACCAGTTGCCAGCATTCCTCAATTGTAGTAGCGGCAGGTATCTCTGTACAGGCATGTTTCCCATGATCCATTGCATAAATAGCCATTGGCGCATGTAATGCCCAGGGAGTTGCGATGTAAACAAGATCGATATCATCACGCTCACATACCTTTTTCCATGCTTCCGGATTTCCGGTAACCAGTTCAGGTTTCTGACCAGATGCTTCAATACGCTTAAATGCTGCATTTGCCTTTTCAGGACGCAGATCGCAAATTACTTTAATCTCAACACCACCAATCTTACTCATACGTTGCACAGCGCCAGATCCCCGGTTTCCGGTGCCTATAAATGCAATTCGAACTGTTTCGAGCTTTGGCGCAGCATAGCCTGACATATTAAACTTCTGAGGTCGGTTCAGAAAATCAGAAGAATCAAGATTTTCATTTCTATCAGATGCAAATGCAGGTAAACTGCTTAGCATTGTAACACCGGCAACAGCCGGAATGGCCTGTTTAATAAAGTCTCTGCGATTATTTTTCATGGGGTTCTGTTTTTAATTGAACACGAGGAGAAATTTAAGAAGAATTTCAATTGGATGTGCAGAAGAGCCTGAATAAAATATTATTAGTGTAAATATTTTGATAAAAATTGTAATTTAATACCACAAACAATAAAGTCAAAAGAAATGGCAAAGCAAACCGGCACAGAACCTGGTAAACCACAACGACTTCTATCCATTGATGCTCTCCGGGGATTTGATATGCTGCTGATTTCAGGCGGAGGAACATTTCTGGTTCTACTCGAGAATAATACCGGCTTAGCCTGGGTCGACTGGATTGCAGGCCAACTGAAGCATCCTGCATGGAATGGCTTTACATTTTATGATTTTATTTTCCCCCTATTCCTTTTCATTGCCGGAGTATCCATGGCATTTTCGCTGAATAAAGGGATAGAAATGGGCCTTTCAAAAGCTGAGTTATACAAAAAAGCATTCTGGAGAATGCTAATTTTAGTCATTCTTGGGATTCTTGATAAAAACCAACCTGTCACATTTTTTGAACCCAGCCAGATCAGGGTTGCCAGTGTGTTAGGCAGAATTGGTGTTGCCGGATTTTTTGCCAGTCTGCTGTATTTGAACTTCTCCCGCCTTCACAGAATATTCTGGGTTGCCGGAATCCTGCTAATCTATTATGCAGCCTTATTCCTTATACCGGTTCCCGGCTATGGCGCAGGAAATCTAAGTATGGAGGGTAACCTTGTTGGATGGATCGATAGAAATTTCCTTCCCGGAAGGCTTCTGCAAAAAATTTATGATGAAAACGGACTCATCACTCAATTACCGGCTCTTTGCCTTACCGTAATGGGCTCCCTTGCTGGTGATGTTCTGCGTTCAGACAGAAAAGAGGGTAAAAAATTGCAGATTCTGCTGCTGGCAGGTATTGCAGGTATACTTATAGGGCTCTTATGGGGACTGCATTTCCCGATCAACAAACACCTTTGGTCAAGTTCGTTCATTATGCTCACTGCCGGAATGGCCTTTTTAATACTCAGCCTTTTCTATTATGTAATCGATGTATTGAAATTCCAAAGCTGGGCTTTCTTTTTCCAGGTTATAGGGATGAATTCATTAACCATTTATCTGGCCTATCATTTCATTGATTTTGAACACACCTCTCATGCACTTTTCGCAGGACTATACGCTCCATTACCCGAACAGTTTCATGATGCACTTGAAGCGCTCGGCGCCCTGATTCTGGTATGGTCGATGATGTATTTTTTGTACAGGAAGAAGATTTTTATAAAGATTTAAGTTGTAAGTAATAAGTTATAGGTTGTAAGTTTTAGATTCTGCACTTGATTTGACAATCTCCTCATTATTGTGTTTACTTATTTGCTCATCGACACATCGTTGCAGCATCTCTCAACCCTCTCCTATGGAGAGGGGCAGCACTTTACCTGAAACCAGGTAGCTCCGTACATAGGGTGAGGCTCTAAATTTGCTAATTCTCTAATCAGTAGTGTCCGGGAAAAATTGAAAATATAGAAATAGTTATCTTATTCTT
>CAZGCG010000408.1:0-3273 GCA_964524205.1 uncultured Sphingobacterium sp.
AGGCTCAGCGATTTTAAGAGTAATGAATATGCTAATCTTTTAGGTGGTAAATACTTTGAACCTCATGAAGAAAACCCGATGATCGGTCTCCGCGGAGCTTCACGTTATTACAGTGATTTTTACCGTAAAGGCTTTGCACTTGAATGCAGGGCTATGAAAAAAGTAAGGGAAGAAATGGGGCTTAAAAATGTAAAATTAATGATCCCATTCTGCCGGACGGTAGAAGAAGGGGAAAAAGTATTGGAGGAAATGAAAACCAATGGTTTGGTACAGGGTGAGAACGGACTGGAAGTTTATGTCATGATTGAGATTCCAAGTAATGTATTACTCGCTGATGAATTTGCAAAACTCTTCGATGGCTTTTCTATTGGCTCAAATGACCTGACTCAGCTTACATTGGGCATCGACCGCGATTCAAGTCTGGTAAGTTATTTATTCAATGAGGAGAATCCAGCTGTAAAAGGCTTGATCCGGGAGGCAATCAGAGCTGCAAAGCGCAATCATATCAAGGTAGGTCTTTGTGGTCAGGCTCCAAGTGATATTCCGGCATTTGCAGAGTTTCTGGTTCAGGAAGAAATCGACAGTATTTCATTTAATCCCGACGCACTGATAAAGGGTATTGAAAATATGAACAGGGCCGAGGATAAGAAAAAATAATATGGCTCGATTTTAGACCAACAAGATTTATAAATATTCTTTTATTGAACCGTAATATTCCGGTTTAAAAACCTGCTAAATTTGGTTTAATGAACTGGCATAATTCAAGCATCACCGACGTTTATAAATTACTGGATAGTTCAGCTTCAGGCCTGGATCAGAACAAAGCGGAACAACTTCTCTCAAAAGCTGGCCAAAATGTAATTCAGGAAGGCAAAAAGAAAACTGTCTGGAGTATTATACTTCATCAGATCAGCGATTTTATGATCATTATTCTGATCATAGCTGCAGTAATTTCGGGAATTGCCGGTGACCTCACCGATACAATAATTATTCTAACCATAATTATTCTAAATGCTTTAGCGGGATTCATTCAGGAATACCGTGCTGAAAAAGCAATGGAGGCTCTGAAAAATATGTCGAGCAGCCAGGCAATTGTTCTGCGAAATCAGAAAGCCGTAAAAATAAACGCGACAGAACTTGTTCCGGGTGATGTGATCCTTTTAGAAGCCGGTGACGTCATACCTGCTGATATCCGGTTTATTAAAGTTCAATCTCTGAAAGTAGATGAATCTGCACTAACCGGTGAGTCTGAAAATGTGGAGAAGAATATTACAAAACTGTCTTCTGAAAATTTAGTCCTGGCAGACCGTACAAATATGGGCTTTAAAGGTACATTTATCAGCAGCGGCAACGGAACGGCCATAGTTGTCGAAACCGGAATGCAAACCGAACTTGGCAATATTGCTTCCATGATCCAGATTGCGGATAAGAGTACACCGCTTCAGAAACGTCTTTCTGCATTTGGAAAACGTTTAACGCTTGTTATTTTGTTAATCTGTGCTGTGATATTTGTCTCAGGATGGTTAAGAGGAGTAGGTCTCACCGAAATGTTATTGATATCCATTTCCCTTGCTGTAGCTGCGATTCCTGAAGCTTTACCTGCACTAATCACTATTTCACTTGCTCTCGGAGCAAAGAAACTGGTTAAACAACATGTTCTTATCCGTAAACTTCCTGCTGTTGAAACCCTGGGATCTGTAAGCTATATCTGCACAGATAAGACCGGTACACTGACCATTAATAAAATGACAGTCAGGAAGACTTATGAAGCTGAACATCAGGCTAAGACGATCTTTTCGGCTGAAAAGAACAATCTCCTTTCTGCCATGGCACTGAATAATGACATCCTGAAAAGTGATAAAGGAGAATGGCTTGGTGATTCTACTGAACTTGCATTGGTTCAATATGCCTCCTCAAAGGGGTATGAAAAACAAAAATTAGAAAAAGAATTTCCCAGGATAGCTGAGATTCCTTTTGATTCTCAGCGAAAATGCATGAGCACATTTCATCAATCCGGTGATGGAATAATCATGATCACGAAGGGTGGTATGGATGTCTTACTTGGTAAATTGGCCCATCAAAAAGGGAATCAACATGCTGAATTTGAGGAAGAACAAAATGCTTTGTCCGCCAGCGGGCATCGTGTGCTGGGTTATGCCTACAAGCTTCTTCCTAAAATGCCGGATAAAATAAATCCAAAAGAGCTGGAGTCATCTTTAACAATGATTGGATTTGCAGGAATGATTGATCCACCCCGACCAGAGGCAAAACAGGCCATATCCCAATGTAAAGAGGCAGGAATCATCCCTGTAATGATTACCGGAGATCATCAATTAACTGCTGCTGCAATCGCCACAGACCTGGGAATTATAAGCTCTGTGGATGATCTTGTTATGACTGGCGCTGAACTTTCTCTTCTTAGTAAATCCAAATTCAACTCAGTAGTAGAAAAAGTGCGGGTCTATGCCCGGGTTAACCCTGAACAAAAATTAAGGATCATTCAGGCATTACAAGGCAAAAATAATTTTGTAGCCATGACAGGTGATGGTGTTAATGACGCTCCTGCCCTAAAAAATGCAGATATCGGAATTGCAATGGGAATCAATGGCACTGAAGTTTCAAAAGAGGCTGCTCATATGATCCTCCTGGATGACAACTTTGCCACTATTATAAAAGCAATCCGGCATGGCAGAAGAATATATGATAATATTTTAAAATTCATCAAATACATAATGACCGGAAATTCAGGTGAGATATGGGCCATTTCCCTTGCGCCCTTTCTGGGGCTTCCAATACCACTGCTTGCCATTCACATCTTATGGATAAACCTGATAACCGACGGACTTCCGGGCCTGGCACTGGCTTCAGAACCTGCGGAAACAAATATTATGAAACGCCCGCCTCATGATCCTTCAAAAAATATTTTTGGGGGAAGCATGGCCTGGCATATTCTCTGGGTCGGTTTATTGATGGGTCTCGTAACACTGGGTGTACAGGCCTGGGCAGTACATAACAACAACCCTTACGGACAAACTATGGCCTTCTCTGTTTTATGCTTCAGTCAGTTAGGTCATGTAATGGCCATTCGCTCAAAAAGAGATTCCATTTTCAAAATTGGAGTGTTCTCAAACAAGCCCATGCTGGCAGCATTGATGGGCACGGTTTCACTTCAATTCATGATTGTTTATGTGCCATTTTTCAACCCTATATTCAGAACAAAGCCCTTACCAATCTATGAATTGTTAATTACCATTGCAGCATCCGCTATTGTAT
>CAZGCG010000409.1:0-3271 GCA_964524205.1 uncultured Sphingobacterium sp.
CTATGTCTCCTTTAAAGCATAATAAAAGTCAATCTATGTGGTTAAATATTAATCTTTAGATAGTTTAATATCGATCTCATGTTGATTTAATGTTTCGAAAGGCGCTTAAGCGGTTTCCAGCTTATTGTTATTTTCTTCCAGAATTTGACTTACATCTTCTTTTTGCTTCAATGCATATGAAAGTGCTGTTTTAACAAACTCATTTAAAGTAATATTGTGAATGGCCGCAAAAGTAGAAGCTTCCTGGTGAAGTTTAGGCGAAACTCGGACATTGAAACTGCCTTTATAGGTCTTATCTGGTGTTTTTCCAATCCTTGAACAGGTTTGCAGATAATCATCTACAGCCTCTTTGAAAGCTTTTTTTAATTCTGAAACTGAAGCACCTTCGAAATTTATCAGGTCATTAATGCCTAATACCCTGCCGGTAAATATTTCATCAGTAGCACTGAACTGTATCGAAGCATAGTATTCCTTGTATTGTAAGATATCATTCATGTTTAATATGCCCATTTATTTTTAGATGATTAATCACATCAGAGATAGTGTATTCTTTTAATATGTTGGATGGATGAGGTTTATGAAGGGAGATGATATTGTTTTTGATGTCTTTGAATTTCCTTCTTGATCCCCCCGTTTTTCCAGCAATAATTTCTTCATAACCAAAGGCAGATAGAATTTTAACCAATTCTTCCCATGAAATCCTTAGGTACTGATAAAAATCTTCTTTGTAGTTTTTCAAATCTCGACATGATGGAACAGTTTATAAACTGAACCAATATATTTATAAGAAGCTACAGGTTATGTCATTGAATTATTAAACGGTTATTACAAATCTATAAAAGGCGATTAGCAATTGCAACTATATTTTAGTTGCAAAATTATTTAGCGAATGATCAGGGTACAAAAAAAGGTGGCCCATTACCTGGCCACCTTTTCTATTAAATTTTAATATTAAATCAGACCAGATCGAAGCGGTCAAGATTCATCACTTTTGTCCATGCTGCAACAAAATCCTGAACGAACTTATCTTTCGCATCCTCACATCCATAAACTTCAGCTATTGCACGAAGTTCTGAGTTTGATCCAAAGATCAGGTCTGCGCGGGTAGCGGTCCATTTGATTTCGCCAGTTGCACGATCGCGGCCCTCAAATGCTTGTTGAGATTCAGAAATTGATCTCCAGCTTGTGCCTAAATCAAGCAGATTCACGAAGAAGTCGTTGCTCAGTGCTTCCGTATTTTTTGTGAAGACACCGTGCTGTGACTGATCGAAGTTTGTGTTTAACACACGCATACCGCCAACAAGAACCGTCATTTCGGGTGCAGTAAGTGTCAGTAATTGTGCTTTATCGATCAGCATTTCTTCAGCAGAAGAAGTTGCTTTGTTTTTTTGATAGTTGCGGAATCCATCAGCAAGCGGCTCAAGAGCTGCGAATGAATCAACATCAGTTTGATCTTGTGAAGCATCACTTCTTCCCGGGGTAAATGGAACCGGCAAATGGTGACCTGCATTTTGTGCTGCCTTCTCGATAGCAGCACAGCCAGCAAGGACAATCAGATCTGCGAGGGAAACCGCTTTATTTCCTGACTGAGCACTATTAAATTCTTGCTGAATGCTCTCCAGTTTATCAAGCACCTGAGCAAGCTGAGCCGGATTATTGACTTCCCAGTATTTTTGAGGAGCAAGGCGTACGCGTGCACCGTTTGCACCTCCGCGCTTATCAGAGCCACGGAAGGTTGATGCCGAAGCCCATGCTGTAGAAACCAGTTGAGAAATTGAGAGTCCTGAATCAAGTATTTTAGCCTTGAGTGCAGCGATATCATTATTGTCGATCAATTCATGCGAAACAGCAGGAATCGGATCTTGCCAGATTAATACTTCAGAAGGAACTTCTTTTCCAAGATATCTTGAAATAGGTCCCATATCACGGTGTGTAAGTTTATACCAGGCTTTGGCAAAAGCATCGGCAAACTCATCCGGATTCTCATGGAATCTTCTTGAAATTTTTTCGTAGGCAGGATCTACTTTAAGTGCAAGGTCGGTTGTCAGCATGGTAGGGGCATGACGCTTGGAAGGATCGTGTGCATCAGGGACTGAATCAGAGCCCATTCCATGCTTTGGTTTCCACTGATGTGCACCTGCCGGACTTTTAGACAATTCCCAGTCATAACCAAAAAGGTTCCAGAAGAAGTTGTTGCTCCATTTTGTTGGAGTGGTAGTCCAGGCACCTTCAAGCCCACTGGTAATTGTATCGCCGGCATTACCGCTGCCATAAGTGTTTTTCCAGCCAAGGCCCATTTCTTCAATACCGGCAGCTGCAGGTTCTTTACCTACATATTGACCCGGATCGGCAGCACCATGGGTTTTACCGAATGTATGTCCGCCAGCTATCAAAGCCACAGTTTCTTCATCGTTCATTGCCATACGGGCAAATGTCTCGCGAATATCACGGGCAGCCGCAAGCGGATCAGGGTTTCCATTAGGCCCTTCAGGATTTACATAGATCAAACCCATTTGAACTGCAGCCAGAGGGTTTTCAAGATCACGGACGCCAGAATAGCGCTGATCTGCTAACCATTCTTTTTCTGCACCCCAATAGATATCCTCTTCTGGTTCCCAAACGTCTTCACGACCACCGCCAAAACCGAATGTTTCAAATCCCATCGATTCAAGAGCACAATTTCCGGTTAAGATCATCAGATCTGCCCAGGAAATTTTCCTGCCATATTTTTGTTTAATTGGCCAAAGCAGCAAGCGGGCTTTGTCAAGATTTGCATTATCAGGCCAGCTGTTCAGTGGTGCAAAACGCTGAGTACCGGAGCCTGCTCCACCACGACCATCCTGGATACGATAAGTACCGGCACTATGCCATGCCATACGGATGAAGAAGGGACCATAGTGACCATAATCGGCCGGCCACCAGTCCTGTGAAGTGGTCATTAATTCGAAAATGTCTTTCTTTACAGCATCCAGATCCAGACTTTTAAACTCCTCTGCATAATTGAATCTATCACCCATTGGGTTAGATAGTGAAGAGTTCTGACGCAGAATGTTCAATTTTAACTGATTTGGCCACCAGTCGCGGTTGCTTGTGCCACCGCCTGCGGCTGGTTTTAATGAACCATGACCAAACGGGCACTTGCCCTGGGATGTGTTATTTTCCATTTTTATTAAAAATTATTTAGATTATGTTGAACGTATAGGTTTTTAATTAAAATTACCTAACCAAATCTACATCATAATACATTATAAATCTTATTGATTATGTTTAT
>CAZGCG010000410.1:0-3253 GCA_964524205.1 uncultured Sphingobacterium sp.
ACTCCCTTCAAAGTTATACCTCTTTGCATTCCATTATTTTTAGCACTCTCGCTAATGATACAATTTATTATCTGCGAATTTGTGCTCCCAAGAATCTGAATTCCGTTGAAATTAGAATTTTTGATATGGCAGGCACTGATACTTATTTCCCGGCTATCTTTCACTACAATAGCACCGCCTTCATCCTCAGTCCCGTTTCCAGAACCATCAATGATGTTATCACTCAGTATGACATTCTCGCCACGGTTGAGCAAAATACCCCCATAAGCAGATGGCTGGGAAGGAAAATAATCTTCATTATGATCAAACACATTTCCATTTACGATCAGATTACGACCATTATTGATCAGTAAATGATGATTATATCCACGAATGAAGGTATTACCTGTGATGCTAATCCCACGGGTGTTTTCAAGATGGATATTTACCTCTTGATTGCTGATATGGTTGCCGGTAATGCTCCATAAACCTATCTTATCCGGATTGCTGTTTAAACCCAAAAAACGGATATTTGCACCCCCTGGACTGGGTATTGCCTGAATAGTGTTACCCGATATAGTTCCTTCACGAACACTTCCACCTTGTGTGCAATCCACAAGAATATCCGCTGATGCTGGTCCCTGAGGATCACAATTGTATTCTATATCATTACCAGTTATCTGAAAATTGCGAATTTCGCTGTTAATAACACTGATACCCCCTTGTTTACAATAACTGATATGACTGTCGCTGATAATAAACTGGTGGATATTAACCTGATCCAAAAAGATACCGATACCGCTATTATTATACACATGGCAGGCATCGATCAGAACATTTCTATTTCGGGAGGTCAAATGTATCCCATTCCTAACATTTCTGATCAGCAAGGCCCGAAGTGTTGGCATAAAGGTATTTTTGAGCTCAATGCCATCGGCATTAACATGATCCCCAATAATTTCAAGAGCATCGATCAATGGTATCCGTTCTTTATCCCAGGTTAGCTGTTTAACTGATGCAGGCAATGCCGACCCTTTATCATGAGAACCAATGAAACGAAAAGCGGGACCCTCTCCCGCCATGATGATGTTTGCACTTGCTCCACGACCTGAAAGACCAAGAGTGCCCTGAAGGGATAGATCTATTTCTATAGTTTTGGTAATCCGGTAGCTGCCTTTGGGGAATTCAACCAGTCCGTCGGAAGCGCCGGAAATTGCAGCATTGATCGCCCTGGTATCATCTGATTTACCGTCACCCTTTGCTCCAAAATCCCGTACATTAACAGCAATACCTGCGGCAGGCTGAAGGCAGAATAGTATACCAAGTAGAAGGATTTGACGGATGGAAAATGAACTGCAATTCATAGTATCTATTCTTTAGTTTAAAAGTAATTTAATATTCATAATTTTTATATCCTGAGCAAAAAAAATGCAGTTACGCTGAGCACAAAAATGTTCATTCGTATGAATTGGCATAATTTGGTCAAATTATGAACAGAAACACGCATAAGATCTTCAAATGAACTTTAAATCTTATATTTGGATATGGGACCCTGTTCAAACTTCAGAAATGATCAGATTCTGCTTGCTCAGCAATTGCAGACAGCAGATGTCATGTTCCGGTGTTTCCTATTTCTTCAATATCGCCTGGGCGACTCTTTCCTTAAAAGCAGCAAAGACTTTATAAAGTAATTCCCCAGCCTGTCCTGGATTGGGGATTAATTTTCATCAAAATTTAGCAACCGCAATTACAGACCTGTGCTCAATGCATCTGTCCTGTACTTATTTGTGATTTTTAATCAAATATTTTTGATATAAATACTCATCTATATGGTTTGCCTCCGAGAATTATCGGTAACTGAATTGACTACGAAACTCAAAAATTAAACAGAATGTAATTATGCATAAAACTGAAATGGAATCAGATGTCCTAGCTCCGGTTGAAATAAAGCGCCGGGGCCTAATCAAGCATCGGAGAATAATTAAAAGGATCTTAAGATCCACATCATGAACTAAAATATTATCAAAATGACACAAATAAGCGAAAAGCGCAATAACACTCAGATTGTTCTTACAACTGGAATGTATGACCTGTTAAAGGAACAACTTAGAACAAGGAAATTAAGCAGGTATAATGAAGATAAGCTGATCCTTGAACTCAAATCGGCCAGACAGGTATTGAGCAGGGAGCTTCCTGAGAATATTGTTACCGTTGATAAAAAAGTAAGAGTAAAAGACCTCAACAGCGGCGAGGAACTCTCTTTTAAACTTGTTGCTCCGGCAAAGGCAAAACGCAAGCATAATACTGATTCCATTTTATCACCAATCGGGATTGCCATGCTTGGTTATGAGCAAGGAGCTGAACTGAAATGGGAAATGGATGGACAAATAAAAGAATATAGAATTGAGGAAGTATCAAAACTCTGAGGATTCAAAATAAGGAAGCAGGTATTATAAAAACCTGCTTCTTTGTTAATGTAGTCGAGATCAAAAGAAAATCTCAAATCCTTTGTAGATTAATTAGCAAACCTTAAGTCTTTACGGCATGTTGTTTTAGCAAAATAAAGCGAAGCATCCGATTACAAACTAATTAATCAAAATCTCATCAAAAAGAATAAGAGCTGGCTTACCCTTAGCAGGATGCCATGAAGGCAGTTTTTTAACTGGCTTTGCAATGATTTTCAAATAGGAAACCGAAGCAGGTTTAAATTTAACCTCATATTTATTTGATTGTTGAGGATCCTTTTGAGCCGGCATTTTGGGATCAAAAGAATTCAGCAATTTCAAATTATCCGGGTCTGAGCCGCCATAAACTTCAATTCTACTCGGAGGAAACACCGATGAATTAACATTTACGATCGAATTCAAAACAGTTGAACTAATCATGACTGGCTGTTTAAAATTCAGAATCAACAGCATGTCCTTTTCTTTAAATCCCTGCCAGTTTGTGTTGTTTATATCCGGTTCTGCCAGTTGTCCATCGAATAAGGTTTTGGTTCCGTTACCCTTATAACTGATATCAGGAATACTCAATAAACTAATATTATCAGGTTTGAATGCTGATTTATAAAAGGTAAATGTGCTGATTTCACTGCTTTTCCATCCGGCTTTATAAGCTTTAGCTTTTATTGCAGCATTCTCAGCAATCATGATATCCTTTTTAAAAACTGGCGAAGTCAGACTATCAGGGTCTTTTCCATCAAGTGTATAGCGAATGATCACATCCTTTCTCGGATGCGCTAATTGAATATTTGTCCGGCTCAGGAACACCCTTG
>CAZGCG010000411.1:0-3245 GCA_964524205.1 uncultured Sphingobacterium sp.
CCCAGCGTCCTTTAAGATCAGCTGAAGGAGTTTTCATTTCAGGAATTGCAGGACGTTTCATGCTAAGTGCGTTGAATATACGATCGGCTACAATTTTATCATCCCCCGGTTGCATCATGAATGCTGCTACCGAAATGGAAGTCAAATTTTCAGATGCTGGAGTACCTCTGCGACCACCACCTGCACTTAAGGCAATTCGCGGTTTTGTTGTTGAAAGGTAAGTCGCCATATCCTGTCCGCTGGCATTAAATTTAGCCGGATCCCACGAAATAGTAAGTGTTGGTGTCCGGTTATCCAGACCTGTAGGCTGGCGTATGCTGGTTGTAACTCCACTAATCGCTGAAACGCGCTTTGAAATGGTTTCCAGATAGCCTGTCCAGGTTAATTCTTCCTGAGCATGATTCCGTTTAGTCCATGCTTCAACAGCAGCAAGCATACCTATTTGCTCTTCTTTACCAACTTTATTGTCGCGACCGGCACCATGGTGTGGAGCGCTTGACTGCCATGCAGCCATTAGAAGTTTTTTATCACCTAATAATAAGCCGGCACTTTGCGGACCGCGAATGGCTTTTCCACCGCTATATGCAACTACTGTAGCACCATCTGCAAGGTGAACGTTTGGATTCAAGGTCAGGGCTTCTGCTGCTGCATCAACAAGTACAGGAATTCCTTTTAGTTTGGCAGCTTTTGAGATTGCATGTACAGACAAAGGTCCGGTATCTCCCGGTTTTGTTGATGGCATCATGTAAATCATGGCTGTCCTTGGGTTCATAGCAGCTTCAAGTTCTTCCTGAGTATCTACCGTAACTATTTTTACACCCACATTTCTGATCGCATGGTCATAAGTATTGCGTGATCTGCGTGGTATAATTACCTCGTCTTTTTCAAATCCGGTAAGATCAGGAATACGAACCAGTTTTTCAGGATTTCCACCGGTTACTGCAGCCATGGTAGTAATTTTCATTCCACCGGCACAACCACATGAAACAACACCCCATTCAGCACCCGACAATGCGGCAAGTCTTTTTCCAACACCCATTGCCAGTTCATCAAGCTGAACATAATTAGATTGTGCATTATACATAGCTTCTTTAGCCTCAGGAACTAAAGTAGATGCACCAATGATTGTAAATGTACCACGGCAATTGATTACCGGTTCAACTCCCAGTGATCGGTAAACTTCAGGCCCGAATTTCATTGGCCCTGCAGCACTATTTTCTCCACCCAGCATTCCAATCATGCCTGTGCTTTCAGCATTGATGGCAGCCTGAGCACTTCCAACAATTCCGCCGGCTAATGGCAGCATCGTCAGACCTTTAATTACGTCTCTACGTTTCATTTAAATATTTGATTTAAGTTTGTTTTTTGATAAAAAGATACCTCTAAAGGAATTAACTAATTTAAGGACTTCAATAAAAAATACAACCTAATATAGGTACTATTCATGTTACATCAATCCGGATTCATTTTTACTTGTTTGACCTTCTGAATTCAATTACATCCTGTACACTTACTGCACTGGCACTATTCCCAAAGCTGGAACGGATATAAGTCAGAATATTGGCAACTTCCTCATCTTTAAGGAAATTATGTGCAGGCATCAGACCATTGTACGGTTTACCGTTAACAATAATTTCTCCGTTTAAACCCTTTAATACAACATTTAGAAGCTTCGTTTTATCACCGTTTACCCATTCAGTCCCTCCGAGTGGAGGAAAGCGGTTACCATCGCCCTTGCCATCATTCTGATGACAGGCTGAGCAATAGGTATTATAAAGCGCAGCTTCTGGTTTAATTTTTCCTTTTTCCAGATTGTCTTTAATTTTATCAGGTGTGCGAATATGAGAAAGGAGCTTATGTTTTTCCATTGTTGCGAGCTGAGCATTTCCAAAGGTCTTTTTATTACCTTTAAACATCACACGCCAAATACGTCCCTTCTCTGTTTCACTGATATATAATGAACCGTCGGGGCCTTCAGCAATACCCATTGGACGCATTTTGGCATCCCTAACATTAACAATCGGATCCACTCCGGCAAATCCGTCTGCAAACACCTCCCAATCACCCGAAGGTGCACCATTTTTGAATGGGACAAAAGCTACAAAATAGCCTGATTGAGGATATGGCGCACGATTTGTCGACCCATGGAAGGCTATAAATGCCCCATTTTTATAACGTTCAGGAAACTGATTACCCTGATAAAAGTATAAGTCGTTTGGTGCCCAGTGACCGGGGAAGCCGATTAATGGCTGCGCCAGTTCCCTGCCTTTTCCTTCTTTTTTTCCATCGCCTCCATATTCAGGAGTCATTAATTTCTTTTTTTGAATCTGATCATAGTAATAATATGGCCATCCTGCATCATCGCCCTCCTTAATTTTCAGGAATTCTTCAGAAGGTAGTACGGCACTTTCCCAAGGGGTATAAAGCTCCGGAAAGAGACGATGAAGATTGTCCCTGCCATGCTGCACTACGTACAGACTCTTATCTGCTTTATTCCAGTCCATAGCCACAATGCTACGTAATCCGGTAGCGAATAATGTTCCATCCTTTTGAGTCAGGCCAATTTTATTTGCATCAAAACGCCAGATACCACCATGTTGCACCAGTTCAGGACATGGACTTATTCCCGGCTGCCCCGGTTTTCCTCCCGGAGTGTTTGCCATATCCATGCAGTTATTGGATGGGGTTCCAAATGGAACATACATAAAACCTTTATCATCGAATGATACTGGCTTGGTAATATGCCAATGTGCGCCATGCCCATGGTCATCGGTCAGGACAGTTTCCATCGGACTATCCGGAATCAGTTTGCCCGGAGTCAGTTTGTTTCTGTAAATGGCCAGTGAAGAACTGTAGTAAAGATATCCCTTATGAATCCTCATTCCATTAGCTAAACTTCCTACATCTTTATAACTGCCAAAGTGCTGAATAATATCAGCCTTGCCATCATTATCTGTATCACGCATAGCCACATTACCGCCCTTGTCTGAAAATCGGAGTTTTACATAAATATCGCCATTGTTATTTACGGCAAGATGACGTGCCGGGCCCAGACTATCGACAACAACTACCGCCTCAAAGCCATCAGGGAACGTAAGTCCGCCATTATCGGGGTCAGATGGTGGTAGCCCTCCGGGGTTTCTAAACACTGTGAGACTCAGGATAGTGATAACAAAAAGTGAGGAAAGGATGTAGAAAGCAGGTTTTTTGAGAGATTCGCCTGTAAATTTCAGTTTCATATCAAA
>CAZGCG010000412.1:0-3223 GCA_964524205.1 uncultured Sphingobacterium sp.
GTACTGGCTAATATGGAACGAAATAGCGATTTTGTTAGACGTATCCCTATAAAACCGGGCCTGCCAATACTGAATGTAATGGCTGAAAACGGGCCTTTTGATTCAATCGCAGATAATGAACGCTTCCAGTCAGATCAAAGATCGTTCGTGAAACAAGGATCCAATAGAGTGTTATTGCACGCGAAAGGGAGTACGCATAATATTCCACTGGATCAACCCCAACTTGTTATCGATCAAATCGTGTCATACTTTAAAAAATACGTTCACGAAAGGTAGTCGACAATACCGAAAACTTATTAATGGGTAAAACGTTACTCGCTACGCAGATTCTTACCACACTCTTTTTGTGATTTAAGGTGCGCTCAAGGTTGGAGGTGCTGGGCGTCCGTTTGTCCCATATACAGGTGGACCTAGATACATTCCAATTTTGGGATGCTGATCGCTTACAGTAAGCACCTTCCCTTGTGCCCATCTTGGTTTTATTACTGTTTCCTCATAATTTTTTTCAGTGTAAAGGCTTATTGACTTTTGAAGCAACGGCTGGGAACCCGGGTTTCCCATATTTCCAGGTGCTATTGAATATGTGCTCATCGAATAAGCTACAAAGTCTTCGGGCTTGTAATTATCTAACTGACTGCTTGTTATACGGATATGATCGTCTAAATATATAATTTTGGACAGGTTATTATCTTTGAATAGCGTGAGTATCTCAAGGGTTGGCGATTTCTTCGGAACGCGTGGCGAAGGTACTGATGGTAGTGCATCTTTCTCTGCAGAAGTCATGGAATCATACTTCTTTTCTTCATACTTACCTGCTTTATTCTTTATCCAGATGGTAGCGCCTTTAAAATATTCCTCTTTCGAAATATTACCATCTTTGGCGATATCAGTGGTCTTTGCTTCAGGCAGAGGCAAAGTAGACTTTTGTGCCACTGTTTGATTGCTTAATAAAACAACCAATACTGCTAGCAATGGGATCAGCGCTGCTGCCTTGAGCACGGCAATAGATCCGGGAGTGTGCTTTTTCATCATTATGAATCGTTTTTTAGTCAGTGAGTAATTTAGGTTACTAGCCATCCTGAAGGTTTTAAGGCCGGCAGCTTTTAATAAGAGGCTTTGGTATTCCAGGATATTCTCATAGGAGGATATTACCTTTTCGTCCGCAAGAAATTCATGGTTAAGCTGCAATGCTTTCTTGTACCCAATAAATATCGGGTTAAACCAAAAGATGACCTTCAGAATCTCAGCCACCAAAATATCAACTGAATGCCATTGTCTTACATGCGCCATCTCATGAATTAGTATCTGTTCTTCGATCCGCTTGTTCAGGTAATCGTTCTTATTTAAAAAAATATAATAGAGGAAGCTGTGGGGCACCACATTTTCTGAAATTAGAACCATGACCACCGGACCTGAGACGATTCGGGTATTCCGACGAATCATTGTGATTATTTTTGACAAATTAACCAGCAGCCGGATGAATAAAATACAGGCTCCAATGAGATAGACGTACAGAAGCGCAGTTGAATAATCTGTGTCGGCCTTCATAACAGAAACGGTACTGAAGTCCCCCGATTGGACAGTTGGCTGCACAAGCAGCCCTGCGTTCGAGAATTCCAAGGGTTTCACCGCAACTGATTCAATTCCGATAGACAGCACTGGTATCAGTAACCCAAATCCAAGGCTAAACAAAAGGAAAAACCGATTAAAACGGTGCATCTTCTCTTTTTCGAAGAAGAGATGATAGGCGGCTATCAAGATTGTCAGACACAGCCCCGACCTGATCAGATAATCAATCATTTTTTTTCTCTTGAATTTGTGCCTCCACGATTTTCTTTAATTCCTCCAGCTCTGCTGTAGTTAGGTTAGTTTCACGGGTAAAAAAAGATGCAAACTGGGAGGATGAATTATCAAAGAAATTCTTGATCAGCCCCTTTACATGCTTTGAAAAATAATCAGACTTGCTCATCAAAGGGAAATACTGTCTTGAATTTCCGAACACAATATAATCCACAAAGCCCTTATCTCCCATCCTCTTAAGTAATGTTGACAGGGTTGTTGTCGCTGGCTTGGGTTCAGGATAACTATCCAACAGATCTTTCATGAACGCCTTTTCGAGGGTCCAGAGGTATTGCATCAGTTGCTCCTCAGCTTTGGTTAACTGCATTTGATCTACATTTATGTATAATACTCTACAAATGTAGACTTTGTTCTTTATAATGCAAATTTATTTACCGCCAAATTACAAATGAGGGTACGAATCTGCCTAAGCAACAAGAGACAGATGGGAATATATTGGAGAGAGACTTTCTAGAAGTTGAATAGCCTATGATAGCAAGCTCACACAATTTATTTAAAAGGCTAGCCTTTTAAGCGAATGAGGTGAAACATCACTTCCTCAAACTCTTATCATCACCTAACAACCTCTCCACCTACACTTGCAAAACAGGGTCTATAAACCCTGCTTAAAACAAAAAGTGTAGCTATCACAAATACCCTTTTCGGGCTCAAACTTTTGGGTTCGAGCATAGGAAATACACAGATGGGACTGTTTTTTTTCTTAATGACTACACAAATTTATGCTTGTAATCTCAACACGCTTAAAGAAATTCCGGCATAAACGCACCTTGCTATCCTCCTGCCCATTTATTCCGTTGCTTCTTTTGCTTAGTTGATCTTAAAGCATGACTGAGTTCCATAATCTAAAAAAATAAAATTATGGACTTACAAAACACAAAAGTTAGCGAAGTGACACTAAGCTACAAGACAACAGTAAAGGCATCAGAGAGGCCACAGATCAACACTTCAATTGATGTACACAGAGTGCTCAAGGATAACTGGAATTATGAAACTATCGAGTTTATCGAAGAGTTCAAGATCATTCTTCTTAATCGAGCTAATAGAGTTCTAGGGATAGTACCGATAAGCATAGGTGGCACAGCAGGAACGATAGCAGATCCGAAAGTGATCTTTGTCTCAGCACTTAAATGTAATGCTGCGTCGATAATCTTAGCGCACAACCACCCAAGTTCTAACCTGAAACCTAGTCATGCTGATATAGAGCTTACTAAGAAGTTGAGGAATGCTGGACAGTTCTTAGACTTACCAGTTATAGAACATATTATCTTGACAAAAGATGCTTATTTTAGTTTTGCAGATGAAGGCTTAATGTGAATTTATAATACAAAATCACTTCGTAATTATATCTGAATTCTTATATATT
>CAZGCG010000413.1:0-3221 GCA_964524205.1 uncultured Sphingobacterium sp.
ATCTTTGGGAATTTATTTTATTGGAGGAGGTGGCGGGTCAAGCCCGCCATGACAGTGCATGGGGGTGTACAGAAGATTCCGGCCTTAAGCCGGAATCTTCTGTTTTCTTAAAATTGATTTGCCATTGCGAGTGCAGAGCGGCAATCCCAAAACTATAAGTACTAAACGCCATTAGATTGCTTCGTCGTGCCTCCTCGCAATGACAGGCGTATTGTCATTGCGAGTGCAGAGCGGCAATCCCCTTGCTATTATTTTACTCAGCTTATCCCCGGAATTTCAAAACAAGCCTAAAAGATTGTACTAAATCACAATTACAATATAGAACCATTATATTAGGGATAAGAAATATTCAAACAAGCTAAAATATCTGCAACAAAAAAATCAAAATAGCATGATTGCTTACCTATGAAAAAGAGCTTCAGCCCCTGGTTAATTTTAGCATTACTGTTTGTAGCTACAGGCTTGAGTTTCTTAGACCGTCAGGTTTTATCTGTGACCATCATCAAAATTCAGGCTGAATTCAAATTTTCGGATGTTGAATATGGATTTGTAAATACCGCTTTTTTAATAAGCTATGCCCTGATGTTTACTGTTGGCGGCAGATTAATCGATACCTGGGGCAGCAAAATCGGTTTGGGTTTAGCTGTTGGTATTTGGTCTGTAGCTTGTGGGCTCCATGGTGTGATGACTGGTTTTTATCAGTTGCTGGCTTTCAGGTTTTTATTGGGAATAGGAGAGGGGGCTTGTTTTCCCGGAGCAGCAAAAACGGTATATGAATGGTTCGATGAAAAGAAGCGGGGATTAGCAAATGGTATTGCTATTGGCGGTGCAGCTATGGGAGCCGTAATAGCTCCGCCTTTGATCATATTAATTTCGAATCATTTTGGATGGAGATGGAGTTTTATCATCCCGGGAATAATCGGGATTATCTGGCTAATAATCTGGTTCTATATTCCCTGGGGTGAAAACAGTCATGCGAATAGAAATCAGGGTATTGTTAAACAATCTGTAATACCATTTCTTACTATTCTGAAGAACAGGGCGGCCTGTATCTTTATTCTTATCCGCTTTCTGCTTGACCCGGTGATGTATTTTATTATGTTTTGGGTTCCAAAATATCTGAACACCGAGCGGGATGTATCTTTCGAACAAATAGGAAACCTCTTCTGGATACCTTTCCTTGCATTAGGAATATCCAATATTATTGGGGGCTGGTTTTCGGATAAACTTGTTAGAAACAATTTTTCAGTTAACCGGGCCAGAAAAACAGTTATGGGCATTGCAGCCTTATTTACTCTTGTGGCTCCATTTATCGCATGGGTATCAACAGCAGAAATGGCCATAGCCTTAATGTCCGTTATCATGTTTGCACATGGTTTTTGGATCACTAATTACATCACCGCCATTTCAGATATTTTTGGCAAGAATGGTACCTCAACTGTTGTTGGACTTTCAGGCACCGCGGGTGCTGTTTCAGGCTTAATTATCAACCCATTAATTGGATTGATCGTACAAAATTATTCTTATACCCCTATTTGGATCGCAACCGGATTACTATACCCATTGGCTTTCATGCTCTTTATTATTTTTATCCGACGGATACAGCCATTTAATTTTGAGACAAAACAGGCATAGATCAGTAATAATAGTAGTTAAAATATTCTTGAAAAATGAGTAAAAACATAGAAAATGAGCCAAAAGCTGGCTTGCAGCCCCGGATCGTGCGGAGAAAGCAGACCATTGCAAGAATTGGTGTCTTTGGTGTTGGTTATTATAAATACTGGAACCAGTTTGATGGTTTACTGGATGCCCTGAAAGCAAAACAATCCGTCTTTCTGGCGAAATTGAATAAGCATGATGTGGAGGTAATTGATTTTGGTATCGTAGATAATGTAAAAAGTGCGTATGATTTGGTGCCTGTATTAAAAGCAGCTAACCTGGATCTGATCTTTTGCGATATGCTTACTTATGCTACTTCCAGCACTTTCGGGACTATTATCCGAAGCATCGATGTGCCGATCGTAATGGTGGCACTGCAGCCTGATAAGGCATTGGATTATGCCAATGCAAGTACTTACATGCAATTATATAACGATGATATCTGCTCTTTACCGGAGTTTGCCGGGGTTGCTGTCAGGATGGGAAAAAAGGTTCCTGAAATGATTATCGGAACATTGCATGATGATCCGCAGTCGGAATTGGAAATAGAAGAATATTGCAGGATTGCTAAGGTTTTACATGATGTTAAAACGGTAAGGATTGGCCATATCGGGCATCCCATAGAAGCCATGCTTGATATGCATACAGATGCTACGATGGTGACGGCTCATTTTGGTGCGCATATTATTCAATGTGAGGCGCATGAAATCGTTGAGCAATACAAAAAGGTAAACGATAGTGAAATAAAAGCTGCAAGTGATCGAATCCTTGATTTCTTTGATACACCTGATCCAGTTTCAGACCCGATTTCTGAAAAACTTAAGAATGAAGACTTGACTGTTGCTGCAAGAGTAACTATGGCTCTGGAAAAGTTTGTCGATGAAAAGCAATTGGATGGTTTGGCTTATTATTATGAAGCAGAGGACAATAGTACCACACGATTAGTAATGTCTAACCTGGCTGTCGGTAATTCACTCCTGACCGGTTCGGGTTTTCCGATGTGTGGCGAATCAGATATCAAAACCTGTATGGCCCTGCTGATTATGGATCGCCTGAATATTGGAGGTAGTTTTGCCGAGTTTCATCCGGTGGATTTTAAGGACGATTTTGTATTAGTTGGTCATGATGGGCCTCATAATATTGCCATTGCCGAAGGCAGACCTGTATTACGCAGCCTGAAAAAATATCATGGCAAACCGGGATTTGGCGCTGGTGTAGAGTTCAAAATAAAGGAAGGACCAATTACGATATTAAGTATCAGTTCAAACTTTGAGGGGAAATTTAAATTTGTAATTGCAGAAGGGGAATCTGTTAAAGGGCCGATACCTGCAACCGGCAATACGAATACCCGGGGCTATTTTAAGGAAAATGTGCGGAATTTTATTCGCCGCTGGACCATGGAAGGTCCTACACATCATTTTGCCCTTGGCATTGGTCATCATGCCGGCACAATTCAGAAAATTGCGAATTATCTGAGTATTGAGTCTGTGATTATTGACTAGACGAAATGGGTATATGGTTTGCATAATTCCTTCATGGTTTTTTGCAGGCGAGTCTTAAGA
>CAZGCG010000414.1:0-3195 GCA_964524205.1 uncultured Sphingobacterium sp.
AGTTCCCATTAAGCCACCGCCTTTGTTATCCGCGGCTTTTGTACTCTCTTTATCATCAACCTCCTCAGAAACTTCGGTAGCAAGTGTCCCCTTGTCAGTTTCCGTCTTAAAATCAGTATTCCAGATTACGGTACCGCTCTTTACATCAATCCGGTACAATCTTTTGCCTGTTGCCATTAAAATAGATTTTTCATCAATAGAAAGTGGTTTTGCTACCAACATTTCATTAGCACTTTCAAAAATCTTTTTCAATACCCATTTTTTTTCTCCACTAATAGCATCTACAAAAATTATTGAAGGTGAATTGTCAACATAAGCAGTAAATATAATTCCACCTAAAGAAGGCACCGTATATCGCTTGTTAACCATTTTCAACCCCATATTCTTTGTGTCGGCAATTATTTTACCAGTGCTGACATCCAATATGATCTGTTGCATATTCATTATCCCACCCGTTACTATGGCTATAAATGGAGAATTGCTAATTGGATTATAGTTCTCTGTAGTAAGGTTTTTAAGCATTTCATGTTTCCATGCAATTTTTCCACTTGAAGGATCGATACCATAAAGTCCACTATTTGTTGCGGCAATTACCTTTCCGGTAGGACTTAGCTTGAACCAGTCTATATTTCCATCAAACTCAAGACTCCATGTCTTTGGGTTTATTTTGCTATTATCAGTGCTTGCTTCAGTCAGGTCGCTATATGAACTTTCCGATGCCGTTTTAGGACTTGAGTTTTCACTCTTCTCCTGTACCTTTTCGGTTTTATCTTTGTTTACAAGTCCTTTAAGTTTGCCAAATTGGGCTGATGCAGGAATAGCTACTGTAAAACCACAAATTGCCAGCAATAAAATTTTTTTCATAATGGGATTTTTCTTTTGAATTTCTTTTGTAAAATTAGCTGTGCTATCGCGCCGTAGAAATCCCCTTCACGCGGTATTTTGAGGTACCCACTGGTACTTAGAAACAGAAGATTTATAATGAATTCAAAAAATTCTCAGTGACCATTTGGTTTTACCTTAGATATTCTTTGAAAGAGGAATTTCCTGAGTAGGAAATTTTTTAAGGAAGCTTGCTTATAAATCTTAAATAACTTAAAGGCAAATAAATTGATAAGCCATAACGCCCTGTAATAATGTAAGCCCTATTCTAGTATAAATAAAAAGCCCTGAATGATTTTCATTCAGGGCTTTTTATCTTTCAGCTTTTATCTTTCAGCTTTCCTTACCTTGACTTACTCTGAGCTTTTGATTTAGGCTGACTAAACTGTGGTTTGCCCTTTGTCATAATTTCAGGTGCCCCAACCAGAGTCATTGCAGATCGGAAACCCATTTCTGCACTTGTTTCATCCTGTTGCATAAATCTTCTGGTAGCAGGATTGAGCCAGTAAGCTCTGTCATTCCATGAACCACCTTTATAAACCCTTGAACGATCATTTACTAGTGTAGTAACTCCGTAAAGATCAGTTACAACAGTATCCAGATGACCACGGAAATCAGGATTGTATGGTTTCCCGGCAATGGCAGATGAATCAACGGCTGCAGCATCATTTTGTAACTCTGCCCATTTTTGTTTTTTACCTGTTTTAGCAGGATCTTTTATAGGACGGCCATATTTATCTTTAGCATAAATGCCCTTATCTCTATCAGACAGGCGCTTATTAACAAACTCATTTCCCCTGAACGGGTTGAAATCGTTGAAATCCTCGAACGTTAATTTCCGGTAAACGTCGGCTGTCCACTCATTCACATTTCCTGCCATGTTATATAAGCCGAAATCATTAGGTACATAGCTTCTAACGGGAGCGGTAATGTCTGCTTTATCATTCAGATAGCCACCTGTACCCATATTATCACCTTCTCCACGCTTAAAGTTAGCCAGAATCATACCTTGAGTACGTTTTTTGGGCGATCTTACACCAAGACCATTCCATGGATAAATCCTGCCGTCTGCAATGTTTTCGTATTCAGTGTTACCTGCCAGGGCCAATGCTGCGTATTCCCATTCTGCCTCAGTTGGTAAACGATAAGGTTGTTTTAATACCCCGTCTTCCAGACGTACTGGTCTGACAACCCCTTTTGCATTGGGAGTTGTTCCGGTAGCTACTGCACTAGGGTTTAAATCCTTTTTCATCTTTTTTCCATCAATTCCTTCGCCACGATACTGTCCGTTCAGGTAGATGTCAGTATTGAAAGGATCAGAAGAGGTTGAAACAGTTGCTGCAGTTCCGGCTTTACCAGCACCGGCTGTCAGAGTTTTATAGTCCATTAAATAACCCTTGCTTCTTAAGATTTCTTCGTTTACACGGTCAGTACGCCACTCGCAATAGGCATTTGCCTGTTCCCAGGTTACTCCAACAACCGGGTAATCCTGAAAGGCCGGGTGACGGAGGTAATTATTTACATAAGGTTCGTTGTAGGAAAGTGGTTGTCTCCAAACAAGTGTATCCGGAAGTGCATTATAATAATATTCTGCATCATTGGCATAATTGCGTCTGATCCAGTAGAGATACTCGAGCCAGTCTACGTTCGATACCTCAGTTTCATCCATATAAAATGATGCAACGGTTACCCTTCGTCTTACATTGTCGAATTCATATCCTAAATCCTGATTCAAACTCCCGCCCATTACAAAAGTTCCGCCTTCAATTGCAATCAATCCCGGGCCCGGGCCAGCCTTTACTTTACTGTTAACCTCAAAACCACCATTATACTTATTATTATAAGCCATGCCTGTTTTAGAAGACTGGCCTGTCTTACTTTTACTGCAGGATGATAAGATTCCAAGAAGCATTATCGCTGCTAAAGAATAAATTGAAATTCGTTTCATTACTATTCGATGTAATTGGAGCATTAATTTTTTAAAAGTACAAAATTGGGCTTATATCCCCAATGGATTTTTTTTTGTCTTATATTACGTCAATATCTGACTAATCATCAAACGAAAAAAGTTTGAATAAGGTTACAAATCAATATACGTTAAATCATTTTTCAAACGTTGTATATCAAATATTATTTCAATAGAAATTTTAGAGTCTTAAGTGGGCTATTTAATCATGCTAACTTAAATCATTGAAAATCAATTAATTGTAATATAATTTTTTAAGGTTAACAAGTCATTCCCTTGTTATTAATCATTTGATTTTTTGCTTTATATTTTCATTAAATATATCGCGTTACTTGGGAAATAATTCT
>CAZGCG010000415.1:0-3181 GCA_964524205.1 uncultured Sphingobacterium sp.
ATTATCTTCCCATGAACCTGAATAACGAAAACCTCTGATCAGCGGAGTTTTCAACAGATCTGTGGTACTTAGTTCTGCTTTCCACTGGAAATATCGTTTATCGCCAAGGGAATATTCGCGGCCTCTTTCCAAGGGTTGCCAGGCTGTCCATGTGTTATCACCGATAAAGGGACCTGATCCATAACGAATAAGAATTTTGGCAGAAGTCATTGACGGTTCTTCGAGATCAGCCCAGAATGATGCCTTCAAATTGGCTGAACTATGCTTGAGGGGATTTTCTCCATCCACCAGGTCAATTAAAGGAGAAACATATTCACCCGCTTGAAGGAATCTGTCAATGCTAAACCGTATGGAGTATTCTCCATCAATCTGATCCATTGCTCCCAGTTTTGTATCGCTCCATGTACTTCCACCATTACTACTTTTCATAGAACGGTTCGGACTTGTACGGGTTAAAGACCCTCGTTTAAACTCATTGATATGAGCAATCAAAACCCTCCAGGAAGTGGAATCGGTCTCAGTCCACATCTGGATTTCATTCTTTCCTTTACGTAATTTATCATGCGGAAGGTCGATGTAATACCAGCGGTCAAGTCCGGCCATATCAATATACTGGCGTGCATGCGGATAGGCAATGACTGAAGCAGGTCTGACAAACTTTTCACCATTCAGGGATAAATGAAGCGGAGCGCGGTTACCTTTAACCTCCATCCCTTTAAATACCAGTCTGGCTGAAGCTGCAATCGGGTTTTCAATCTCCAGAATCTTTTTGATAACAATTCCTTTTTTCAGATCCTCAACCCATTCTACAGGGCCTTTTGTATAGGTTTTATAACCTTCGGGAAGACCTGCAGCAGGAGCATCATCTTCCACAAGTTCAGTTTCCTGAAGCCTGATTATTCCCCTTTTTTGATCAAACTTTAATTTAATCAGTTGTGCGTCTTTCTCAATACCTGAAGCATCAAGTTTAGTCTCATTAAATCTGAACTTTGAATTATTTTTGGGGATAGAATTTACAACTGAAGCGGTAAGAGTCCCATAACCTGACTTAACTTCTTCAGTTACCTGCCCGAATAATGAGATTAGAGTAAAACAGTTTATCAGCAATGCTGCAAAAAGCGAAAAAATGTTCTTCATAAGCAATCAAATTATATAGATTTTATAAAAGAAGATTAACAGGAGAGCTCATAAATCATAATAAAACAAGGGAATATATTTAGGCTATTAAAGGCCTGAAAGGATTCTAATATTTATTCTCAGGATTGCTTAGTTGTCAAAAGATTTTGATCCGAAACTCTGTAATTTGTTTCTATATCTAAAATTAAAGCACAGATACAGGAAAATGTTGTTTAAAGAAATATATTTCTTTAGTATAATCTTTATACTAAAATAAAATAGCAGTTATTGATTATGAAAATCAATAACTGCTATTAAAAATATCAATCTGTTGGAGTAGGATAAGAAGCCAAAGGCTTAGCATCCCACCATACACGTGTTGCATAGGTATCAGGTCCACCCAACAATGCCAAAGCTGCTTCTGTTGCCACTTTGTTAGTTGAATAAGAGTTTGGTGGATAAATCAGTCTTCTGGCCAGCTGAGTCCTTGTAAGGGCTGGATTATCAGACTGAATAATTGCATATCCTCTAGGATATCCTGTTCTGCGACGTTCAGCCCAGGCTTCAGTATCATTCATTGGGAAAAGTGCAAGCCATTTCTGAGTGATGATCTGCTCCAATTGTCTCTCGAAGCTTCCGGCAGTTTCATAAAGAACCGGAATATCGGTTACAGGAGGGCTATTACGTGCATCCGGATTACCGAATCTATCCAATGGTTTTGAAGGTTTGTTAGTACTGTTAACATAAGCATCAATTACAGCATCAGAAGCGGTAGTTCTGAATTTGATGGATGCTTTAATTCCTTCATTATAAAAGAACTGCGCAGTTCCTCCCATATTCCATCCTCTCAATGCACCTTCTGCTCTCAGGAAAAATACCTCGGCGGCTTCCATAATATGATCAGGCTCATTGGTTCCTCCGTTATTTATAGGCAACCATCTTTTTCCGACATAGGAATACTGTAAATCAAGATTTGTTCCTCTTTGCGCTGATGGATTACCGTTTCTGAATCCTACTAAACCACCAAAAACAGCAGTAGATGGAGTTAAACGTCCGCAGCAAGGCTGAGTATAGACCGGAATCCGGGGATCCTGATATCCATTCATAAGACTTGCAACAGTAGAGCTTAATACAAACTCACTGATATAAGTAATTGTACTTAGTTTATTCACGTTTGTACCATCAACTTTAACTTTTGAAAGTGCATTATCAGCATTGCTCACGATAAAGCCTTCAGGAGCAGCAGCAGCTTTCTCAGCTTCCTGCTTAGCTTTTGCTGGTTCTATATAGGATATCCTGATCGCAAGTCTCAGACGTAAAGAGTTAAGAAATTTTAGATTTTTTAACACATTTCCATCGTAAACAAGGTCATGAGATCCACCACTTATTGCAAATATTTTGGTTGCAGGATTTGCTGCCCTCAGATCTGCTGCTGCCTCATCCAATATTTTAAAGAAATCATAATAGATATCTTTTTGTGAATCAAAAGCAACACTGGTTTTACCATTACCAAAATTTGAGTAGATAATTGGTCCCCAATAATCTGTCTGACGGTGATACAATGCAACTTTCCAAATCTTTGCCAGTGCATTCTCAGGCTTCAGGTTATTTAAAGCTGTATTTTTTAATACCAAATCAAGCTGATTCGCAGCTGCTCCATAAGCAGTATTCGAATAAAAGCCTTCCATTAACAAGTTAGACCAGCTACCCGGTCCATTATAATTGGAAGAGGCAAAGTTTGGATGTATGGTGGCATGAAACTGTGAGTATTCACCAGCGAAAAGGTTATTACCCTGATACCAGGCTCTCATGCCAAAATGCTGGGCCTCAGCGAAAGCAAATCCAACCATACTTGCATCCATTTGCTCAACAGTAAGTTGTGCTCTGGGTGTGTTAAGATCATCGAAATGGTCGGTGCAGGACACTGAACTTAAGGTTAGAAGGATTGCCGTAAAGGCTACGCTCCTATTTATATAATGTTTTATTTTCATGATATTAATATTATCTCAATTTAAATATTATTAACTATAAAATGTTTTAAAAATCTACCTTGAGGTTTACACCA
>CAZGCG010000416.1:0-3180 GCA_964524205.1 uncultured Sphingobacterium sp.
CAATAAATAAGATGATATATTTCATTATCCTGATTCTGGCAATTTTTCTGCTTATTTACTTTTCCTCTGCAAAAACAGGGGGGCGAAGGGTGAAATCACCTCAAGGATCTTATAAAAAGCTTTTAAGTGAAGAAGTTGTATTCTACCAAAACCTAAACAATACCGAAAAAATCAATTTTGAAAAAAGAGTGACGGATTTTTTGGAGGAAACACATATCGAAGGTATTGGAACTGAAATTACCGAGCTCGATCGCGTGCTGATTGCTTCAAGTGCAATCATTCCGGTTTTTGGCTTTGCAGGCTGGAAGTATAAAAATCTTAGCAATGTGATAATGTACCCTAACACCTTCGATAAAGAGTTTCAATTTGAAGGAAACAACAACAGAAGTATCATGGGGATGGTAGGTAGCGGGTATATGAACGGACAAATGCTTTTATCAAGAGCGGCCTTGTATCACGGATTCTCAAAATCGTCAGGAAATGAAAATGTGGCAATCCATGAATTTGTTCACCTCCTGGACAAATCTGATGGCAATACAGATGGTATTCCCGAAAACCTGCAGGGACATCAATATGCAATTCCATGGCTCAGAATGATGCAGCAGGAGATGAATAAAATTGAAAAAGGCAAATCGGATATAAATCCTTATGCGCTTACCAATGAAGCAGAGTTTCTTGCTGTCGTCTCAGAATATTTTTTCTCCAGGCCAGAAAAATTCAAAGATAATCATCCCGAATTGTATGAACAGTTAAGCCTCATTTTTGACATAAATCTCATCGAATAAACAATTAGTTTATTAAGCTCTTTCTATACTGCCCTATCTTATTGGCTTCAATCATGCAAGGATTAGATTATATAAATAAAAATTAAGCCCGATACATTCGTATCAGGCTTAATTTTCAAGGTACACTCAGATTATTTGAAAAGAAAATTCAAGTATAAAATCAGTTTAATTTTCAAATCGATTTTAATTCCAGCCTCCTCCCAAAGCCTTATAAATATTGACTTTGGCATTCAACTGCTTCATTTTGATTTCAATTTGCTGCATTCTTGATTCGAGCGCTTCCCTTTGAGTTAGCAATACTTCCATATAATCTGCCCTTGCAGAATAGAAGAGATTATTTGATATCGTAATCGATTGCGTAAGTATTTCAACTTCCTTGGATTTTGTTTCATAGCTCTTAGCATAGTTCCCGATCCTTGAAAGCTGGTTCACTACTTCGATATGCGCATTCAAAATCGACCGCTCATAATTATAAACTGCCTGTATCTGCTGCAGGTTAGCATTAAAATAGCTAGCCTTAATCGCATTCTTGTTAATTAATGGTGCAACCATATCCCCTGCCAAATTGTAAAGGATTGATTCAGGTTTAACAAGGTAAGCTGGATTAAACGCACGGAAACCAAGTCCGGCCGTAAGCCTGAATGAAGGATAGAAATTTGCTTTTGCAACCTGCACATCAATTTTTGCAGCAGCTAATTCCAGCTCAGCCTGGCGTATATCCGGGCGGTTCACCAGGAGTTGCGATGGAATACCACTCTGGATCATATCCAGCGGACTGTTATTAAAGTCTGCTGAATTCCTTGCAATGTGCTGCGGAAAACGACCAGCTAAGAAATTGATCCTGTTTTCAGTTTCAATGATCTTTTGCTGAATTTCATACTGCAGATTAATTGTATTGAGCAGCTGCGCATCAAATCTGTTGACAGCCAGCTGGGTAACTTTAGCCGCATCCTTCTGAAGCTTAACCACCTTGAGGGCATTAGTTTGCAATTCGATGTTCTGCTGAATAATAGCCATCAAATTATCGAGGGCCAACAGTTCATAATAGGATTCAGCAATTTCTGCAATGATATTTGTCACCATAAAGTTTTTCCCTTCGGTGGTAGACAAATATTTCAGCACTGCAGATTTTTTTGCATTCCTGAGTTTATTCCAAACATCAAGCTCCCAGGAGAAGTTAGCACCTGCAAAGAAATCACCTATGTATTCATGCTCCTTATCGGGATCATGCTTCCAATCTTCCTCCGAAATTCCATCCCAGGTATATTTGCCTGCTTTGTCAATGCCGGCGCCAATACCTAGATTCACAAATGGCAGGTATTCACCTTTACGGGTCATGATTTCATTCTTGCTCATTTCAATTTCCTGCAGGGTTATGTTCAGCTCCTGATTGTTTAGCAAAGCTGTATCAATAAGTGCATGCAGATTAGGATCGCTGAAGTATGCTCTCCACTTTATGCTTGTGGAGTTCAGTGTATCCTGCGAATTGTGAAAAGCCTTAGGAACGGATTTACTTTCCTCCTTGCCGGTAATAACTGGTACTTTACATGCACCAAGTCCTACCATACAGAAAAGCAGGATCAGGTATTTAGCTGTTATTATCTTTTTCATTTTTATTTATAAGTCGTTTGATAATTTTTTTGATTCGGTTAGTCAGAGCACTTTCAGATCCGCTTTCCACAAATTGTTCACTCAGTGGATTCTCATCTTCATCTTTAATGAGATGTCTGCCTTCCTGCATTCTACCAAAAATGTAGTAAAGACCAGGAACGACAATAACCCCGAAAACAGTACCGAACAACATTCCTCCCAAAGCTGATGCACCAATGGTATGATTACCCACTGCACCCGGACCTGTTGCAATTACCAGCGGAATTAAGCCCGCAATAAATGCAAATGAGGTCATTAAGATCGGACGGAAACGGGCTCTTGCACCTTCAATGGCAGCTTCCATAACAGTTGCTCCCTTGTTGTGTTTCTGAACTGCAAACTCCACGATCAACACGGCATTTTTACCCAGCAAACCGACCAGCATGATAAGCCCCACCTGTGCATACACATCATTCGCTAAACCCATCACTTTTAATAAGAGGAAGGATCCAAAGATCCCCGGAGGAATAGAAAGTAACACTGCAAGCGGTAGAAAAAAGCTTTCATATTGAGCTGCAAGGATCAAATAAACAATGAAGAGCACTACGATGAAAATGTATAATGCTTCATTCCCTCTCCTTGCTTCATCATAGGATAGACCTTCCCAGGCAATATCATAACCATGTGGCAGCGTTTCTTTTGCAACTTCTTTAATTGCTTCGATTGCATCGCCGGAAGAATAACCCTTCGCTGGCATACCATTGATCAATGATGAGATGTAAAGATTGTAACGTGCAATTTCATT
>CAZGCG010000417.1:0-3171 GCA_964524205.1 uncultured Sphingobacterium sp.
ATGCTGAAACACCTGATGGAAAGTATCCTGCTGGCTATATTTCTAATCTCAATGCTCCGCTTGTTCCAGTTCAGAGACCTCCGGATCATGTTCATCTCGCTCTTACCCAATATTATTCCCCTGATCATTACAGCCGGCCTGATGGGTTTTTTCAATATTCCGCTTAAACCATCTACCATTCTGATATTTACAATTGCTTTCGGACTTGCATCAGATCAGACCATCTATTTCCTGACCAGATATCAGCAGGAATTACAGTCGACGGATTTTACAACCACTAAGGTTATTTCAGACACCATACGTGAAACAGGTGTAAGTATGACCTATATCGCACTCGTTCTTTTTTTCGGATTCGGAATCTTTACTGCATCAACCTTTGGTGGAACAATGATTCTGGGATTACTCCTGTCGATCACACTGATTATCGCCCTGATATCCAACCTGACGCTCCTACCTGCCTTGCTGGTACAGATTGATAAGCGGAAAAGAAGGAAGATCGCGAAAGCCAAGGGGGAAACCTGGGATATTTAATTTTTAGTTGACAATTGATACCCGATAGCTATCGGGTTGACATAGAGCAGGATGTCATCTTTGCTGGTCCTATATTGCCGGGCTTTCCGTCCCCATGAAAAACAGCACCGGGTAAAATAAACCTTGCCGGAGGAGGTAGCTTCCGGCTGGTAATAGTTTGAAATAGAACGCAATTTCATGCCGGAACTACTCCGGAGGAAAGGGCTGAACCAGCCTATAACAAACAGGTATTGCTTTCCAAAACTCAAATATTTTTGGTGCGCCAGCAAACAGGCCTAAATAAACCTATTCTTCTGTTTCTGTTTCAGAACGTCCCTTCATAAGGGCACTTCGATCCATTTTGCGGATCAAACTATAGATCACGAGCAAAAAACCTACACCAAATGCAACTGTTCCGATGATCATTGCCCAGCCATATTTGAATTCATCCCCTTCCATCAGGTAATATCCAAGGAAGTTAAATGCAATTCCGATCAGGATCAACCAAAGGCCGCGACGCATATATTTATTTCCCATAGAGCTCAATCAGTTTCATACAAAGGTACGCAAAATACTTATTTTGAATTCTGTCCTCCCGAACGCGGATTAATGATTTCAAAAATCTGCATTTTAAGCCTTTAATTTCTTAACTTTGCATCCTTAAATTTTGGGAGTTAAAGCACTGATGTACAAAGAATATAAGCAACTTGATTTATCAAAAACCGGGAAAGAGATCTTAGATTACTGGAAACAAAACCAGGTATTCGATAAAAGTATTTCCAACCGTCCTGCTACTAAACCTTATATCTTTTATGAAGGGCCTCCATCTGCGAATGGGATGCCGGGAATACATCATGTAATGGCCCGTTCCATCAAGGATATTTTCTGCCGTTATAAAACCCTGAAAGGTTATCGTGTGGAGCGTAAAGGTGGATGGGATACCCATGGTTTACCTATTGAACTGGCTGTTGAGAAAAAACTGGGTATTACAAAAGATGATATTGGCAAAACAATAAGTGTTGACGATTACAATGCTGCCTGCCGCACTGAGGTGATGAAGTACACCGATGTTTGGAACGACCTGACCGAGAAAATGGGTTATTGGGTTGATCTTGAAAATCCCTACATCACTTATGAAAATGAATATATCGAAACGCTTTGGTGGATACTGAAGCAGTTTCATGAAAAAGGCCTTTTGTACAAAGGTTATACCGTTCAGCCCTACTCCCCTGCTGCCGGTACCGGATTAAGTTCTCATGAACTGAATCAGCCCGGCACCTACAAAATGCTTAAGGACACTTCCATCGTTGCTCAGTTCCACCTGAAAAGGGATCAGGATCATCCTCTGATGGATAAAGTGTTTGAAAATGCAGAAGAGGACACCGTAATACTGGCATGGACAACTACCCCTTGGACCTTGCCATCCAACTGTGCGCTGGCTGTCGGAGCATCTATCAGCTATGTGAAGATCCGCACATTCAATCCATATACCTTCCAGCCGGTCAGTGTGATTCTGGCAAAGGATCTGGTTTCAAAATATTTCAAAGAGGAAAACAAAGCTTTATCCTTTGACGATTATAAGGCTGGCGACAAAGCAATTCCATGGAATCAGGTTGCTGATTTTATGGGTTCTGACCTTGTTGGATTGCGCTATCATCAACTGATGCCTTATGTAAGCAATGCTGATCTTGAGAAAAATGCTTTCCGTGTTATTCCTGCCGACTTTGTAACTACTGAAGACGGTACCGGTATCGTACATACCGCTTCTGTATTTGGTGCGGATGACTTCAGGGCAGCCCGTGAGAATAATGTTCCATCGGTGATGATCACTGATGAAAAAGGAAATGAGTTACCGCTTGTCGACAAACAGGGACGTTTTGTTGCTGAGGTAACTGATTTTGCCGGACGGTTTGTAAAAGAAGAATATTACAGCGATGAGGAACGTAAAGACCCTGATTTCAGGCCTACAGATGTACTCATTGCAATCAAATTAAAGGAAGACAATAAGGCTTTTGACGTTAAGAAATACGAGCACAGTTACCCGCATTGCTGGCGTACCGATAAGCCTGTTCTATATTATCCTTTGGATAGCTGGTTTATTAAAACCACAGCAGTAAAAGACCGCCTCGTTGAATTAAACAAGACTATTAACTGGAAACCTGAATCAACAGGAACAGGTCGCTTTGGCAACTGGCTCGAAAACCTGGTTGACTGGAATCTATCCCGTTCAAGGTACTGGGGTACTCCGCTGCCTATCTGGAGAACAGTTGACGGAACTGAAGAAATGTGTATCGGTTCTGTTGAGGAACTCAGATCAGAGATCATGAAAGCAGTGGACGCTGGATTTATGGATGCTGCATTTGAGATCAATGATATGCACCGTCCTTATGTGGATGATGTAATCCTTGTTTCCAAATCTGGCAAGAAAATGATTCGCGAAACTGACCTGATCGATGTCTGGTTTGATTCAGGAGCTATGCCTTATGCGCAATGGGGTCTACCTCCAACAGCTGAAGGTAAGAGTGGTAATATCAGTCCGGAAGCATTTTTAGAATACTGGAATAAACAGGCAGGGTCTGACGGTGAGCCTGGTTCAATCTACCCTGCCGATTTCATCGCAGAAGGAGTTGATCAAACCCGCGGATGGTTCTTTACCCTGCA
>CAZGCG010000418.1:0-3161 GCA_964524205.1 uncultured Sphingobacterium sp.
TTAACCGGACAACAGTGATTTGGTAATTTGGAGATGAAGAAAAATTTGTACTGGAAGATAATAATCATCAAATCATCAAATCTTCAAATTTTCAAATCAATAGATCTTCAAATTTTCAAATTGTTAATTTCCTCCCAAATCAATTATATTTATTCTGAAAATCCATAAAATGAAAAAGTTCCTACTCTGTTTGTTTCTGCCACTAAGTCTTTTCGCTCAGGATCGTCCCTTCGGTAAAATTTGGGCCACACGTTCGCAAGTTATTGCCCAGCATGGTATGGCTGCGACATCTCATCCACTTTCAACCCAGGCTGCCCTTGACGTTTTGAAAGCCGGTGGAAATGCGATTGATGCTGCTATCGCTGCAAATGCAATGGAGGGTGTAGTAGAGCCTCATATGAATGGGATAGGAGGTGATTTTTTTGCCATTGTATGGGATGCTAAAACCAAAAAACTTTACGGTTTGAATGGTTCGGGGCGCTCTCCTAAATCATTAACATTAGATGAGTTCAAAAAAAGAGGGATTACTCATATTCCTTCGCGTGGTCCATTGCCTGTATCCGTTCCCGGTTGTGTGGATGGCTGGTTTGAGCTGCATAAAAAGTTCGGTTCAATGCCTATGAACAAAGTCCTTGAAAAGGCAGTTTCATATGCCAGAAATGGATTTCCGGTACATGCTGAATTAGCCAATTCTTTAAAAAATGTCATTTCTTTATATGGCCAATATCCCAATGTTGCTCAACATTATTATCCAAATGGTCAGGTACCTGTTGAAGGAGATATATTCAAAAACCCGAATCTTGCTAATACTCTTGAGCGAATTGGAAAGGAGGGAAGGGATGTTTTTTACAAGGGGGATATAGCACGTACGATAGATGCCTTTATGAAAAAAAATGGTGGCTTCCTGAGTTATGAGGATATGTCTTCCCATACTTCTACCTGGATTGATCCGGTATCTGTGAATTACAGAGGGTATGATGTGTGGGAATTACCTCCAAATGGTCAGGGGATAGCAGCCCTCCAAATGCTGAATATTCTCGAAGGCTACGATTTTTCAAAGATAAAATTGGGGAGTGCCGAGCATGTACACTTGTTTACTGAAGCAAAAAAGCTGGCATTTGAGGATCGCGCCAAATTTTACTCTGACATGGAATTTGCAAAGGTTCCTGTTAAAGAGTTGATCTCTGAAGCTTATGCTGCTGAGCGCAGGAAACTAATTGATCCAAATAGAGCCTCCGAACGTGTAGATGCAGGAAATCCGGCTATGAAAGATGGGGATACCATTTATCTTACGGTTGCAGATAAGGATGGTAATATGGTTTCCCTTATTCAAAGTAATTTCAGAGGTTTTGGTTCTGGCATGATGCCCGACGGATTAGGGTTTATGTTTCAGGATCGCGGAGAGCTGTTCAATGTGATGAAAGAGGGTGAAAATAATACTTATGCACCGGGGAAAAGACCATTTCAAACCATTATACCGGCATTTATGACAAAGGATGGTCAGCCTGTGATGAGTTTTGGCGTTATGGGCGGAGCTTTTCAGCCTTTGGGTCATGTGCAAATTGTAATGAATGTAGTTGATTTTGGATTAAATATTCAGGAAGCCGGAGATTTTCCGAGGATGAACCATGAAGGATCTTCTGAACCTACCGGTGAGGGAATGGCTCCTAAAGGAGGAATGATCACCCTTGAAAGCGGATATCCCTATGATGTGATCAGGGAATTAATGCAAAAGGGTCATCAGGTTGGATATATCAACGGGATGTATGGCGGTTATCAGGCAATTCGATGGGATCCGGTTCGAAAAGTTTATTTCGGAGCATCCGAATCACGCAAGGACGGGCAGGCAGCAGGATATTAAAGCTGAAAGCCAAAAGCTGAAAGTAAAGAGGCAATTTAACCTGGAATTCTTATCTCTAAATTTAATTGATTATCAATCCTTAATATGGAATTTGTTGACACTATTTTAAAGCAGATATGGGGCTTTTTTAGTCTTGATGGGCTTATTGAAATTATAAAATCCGGCAATTATCAGTCCCTGCTAACCTATGAAGGAATGCGCGGAGCAATTGCTCCTTTACTGCCGGTTATTTTGATACTTGAACTGATAAGGGGACTTCTCTACAAGCAGTTTAAGGTTGTTTCTTATAAGATATCTTTCTTTTCTTATGTATTTAATTCAATTATTGGCAGGTACATATCCATAGGAATGACTATGGTTTGTATTGGCATTTTTGAGAAGTATGCAATCATAAACATTCAGTTTACCTGGTACTGGTTTATCTATGGCTATATTATCTGGGAACTGGCTCATTTTGTTTATCATTATTTCGGGCATAAGGTGAGATTATTCTGGTGCTTACACTCCACACATCATGCACCTGAAAGTATGAATCTCGCTGTTTCTCATGCCCATTTTTTTCTTGAAGCTCCTTATGCGGATGTGATCAGAACAACTATCTGTATGCTGTTGGGAGTTCCCCCTGCAATGTTATTTGTGATCATGTTCATCGACGGAACCTGGGGTTCATTTATTCATATCGGAGAATCGATGATGAAAGACGCACGATTGGGAGTCGTCGGGAAATTTATTTTAACACCCTCACATCACCGTGTGCATCATGCCAAAAATGTCGAGTACATGGACATGAATTACTGTAACTTGTTAAATATCTGGGATAAAGTATTTAAGACTTATCAGCCTGAACGGGATGATATCAAAATTCAATATGGAATTACCAGGCAAATGAAGCCTAACAGTTTCCTGGATTCTTATTTTGGGGAAATCACAGCCCTGGCAAAGGATGTTTATCGCGCCCCCGGAATAAAAAATAAGGTCTTATATATTTTTATGCCTCCAGGCTGGAGTCATACAGGTGATCATAAAACTTCTTCGGCAATGAAAAAGGCATTGCAGTCTCCTGATTAAATTTTAATTCTGCAGGATAATACCAGCTTGCTAATGTTTAGCTTTGTTGCATAAGCTGTTATTCCCGGGCAGATTATGATAAATGAGAACAGCTACAATTTTAAATCTTAGGTTCAATGCTGTTCATTCAAAGTATTGCCGTACCAAATCCATTATGAAAATCATGTTTAAAGTCCTCTTAACAGGCATCATTATCCTATTTATCCATACTACGGAAGTATTTTCTCAGAAT
>CAZGCG010000419.1:0-1515 GCA_964524205.1 uncultured Sphingobacterium sp.
TGTCAAATGAACCACAATAATTCAGACAACCCGATAGCTATCTGGTGACAACTGGCAACTGACAACCAATTTCCCTTTGGTCGGTGTTATCACCGACCACGAGATTAGATTAAATTTGACGATTAGTTTCAAAGTCAAGCAACTGAGTCTATCATTTTTACTTTTTATTCAAATTTGTTCTCAAATTTTCTTCAGGATAGTTCAGGATAGCCCACGAGATATTAAACAGTAATTTGGGAATTATAATTAAACAGACTTTACTCATCCCAATAAATTAAATAAACCTATGTTCACAGATATACAAATACAAAGATGTCCCATAATGAATAAAAAAGAATTTCTTTTGATCTCATTCAAATTGATCTGTTTTGCTTTCATTTTGCCCGGTTTGTTGACAAAGTCCGCTTCTGCGCAAGAGAAACTAGAATCCAAAGGCCATATTCCAATTCTGGGCTGGTACAGTATCCCTCCTGAAGAGGCTACTCCAGCCAGATATCTTGAAATGAAGGAGGCTGGTTTCGACATTAGTTTCTCTTTTCTTGGAAGTCCGCAGGATGTACAAAAATCACTAGATGCAGCTCATCAGGCAGGCATGAAAATCGTTATCAGTTGCCCTGAATTGAAAACTGAAACAGAGAAGATTGTAAAGCGCTTCATGGATCACCCGGCCCTGGCGGGCTATTTTCTCAGGGATGAGCCCGCTGTAGATGCGTTTACTGATCTGGGTAACTGGGCGAAAAGGGTAAATGCAGTTGATCCGAAACATTTTTGCTATGTCAACCTTTTTCCGAATTATGCTACTCCTTTACAATTAGGAACAGCCGATTACAGGGATTATGTCAATAAATTTGCAAAGGAGGTCCCATTACATTTTCTTTCTTTTGATTCCTATCCCTTAACTTCAGCGGAGGGGGTCTATGAGAAATGGCATCAGAATCTGGAAATATTTTCGGATGAAGCTAAAAAAGTAAACAAGCCTTTCTGGGGATTTGCTCAATCGGTCCTCTTTGATAATAAACATGAAGATCCTACTCTGGCAACCATGCGGGTTCAAATGTTTACCAACCTTGCTTACGGAGCCCAGGGACTTCAATATTTTACTTACTGGACTCCCGTATCATCCGCTGAAGATTTTCGTGGCGGGCCAATAACGCTTGAAGGAAAAAGAAGTACAGTTTACGATAATATCAAAACCTTGAATCAGGAAATAAAAAGCCTTTCAGGAGTGTTTTATGGTGCCAAAGTTAAATCCCTGCAATTTTTTGGAAACAATATACCGATTGGCACCAAAAGAATGTCTGTCTTGTCAGCACCAATAAGGGTCTTTGCAACTGAAGGCAAAACAGCATTGGTTTCATTCATTGAGAATGGGGGGAAGCAGTTTATTGTTATTGTTAATACAGATTATCGCAAAAAAATGAGTTTAACCCTTTCCGGTGATTCTTCACTGAAGCGAGTTCTCAAAGACGGTTCGATTGTTCCTGCAAATGCTTATGCGAGTACATTTGATGTGGA
>CAZGCG010000419.1:1615-3150 GCA_964524205.1 uncultured Sphingobacterium sp.
GTAACTTAACAATTACAAATACTAATCTTTCAAAATCCGTATTTTGCAATAAAAAACAAAATATGAAATCAATATTCTCGATAGTTTTGCTTCTGGGTATGATGGCTCCGGGGCTTATTCAGGCACAGACCACATTAAAGGCGGGCGACAAAGCACCTGATTTCGTTTCCAAAGATCAGAACGGAAAAACGGTTTCTCTGAAACAATTCAAAGGCAAAAAGCTGGTACTTTATTTTTACCCAAAAGATAATACTTCAGGATGTACTGCACAGGCCTGTAGTTTACGTGATAACTTTAAGGAGTTAAAGAAAGAAGGTTATACCATTTTGGGTGTGAGCATCGACGATGAGGCTTCTCACCGGGATTTTATTGCAAAGAATAATTTGCCTTTTTCGCTTTTGGCTGATACAGATAAGTCAATTGTGACAAAATATGGTGTCTGGACAGAGAAAGAAAGAAATGGTGTAAAGGCTTTCAGTACGACCAGAACCACTTTCTTGATTAATAAAGACGGTTATATCAATAAAGTGATCACTGAAATTGATACAAAAAATCATGCTGGTCAGATACTGACATTAAAGAAGAACTAATCCTTCGTCTACCTGATTTACTGGCAAAATGTCTAATAGAAAAGGATCCGAAACTGGATCCTTTTTTATTAACTTTCTTTAATTGCTTGTACCTGTTTTGGTTCAGGATCTTCATTTAACCCGTCCTTGGCATCTTTAAATTCTTTCATGCCTTTTCCCAATCCTCTCATCATTTCGGGAATCTTCTTACCACCGAACATTAATAATACTACAACCATGATCAATATGATTTCCGGTCCGCCTAAACCTGCCATAATTTTCGTTTTTAATTTTTATGAATGTGAGAATAATATTGGATTTAAAAAAGATTGCACATAAATCTGTTACAATTCAGTAAGGGATATAAATCAACTTATTGGACCAAACCAGCTTCAGCAATCAGTATTAATAATGCGAACTTAATTGCCTCAGCTCCATTTTCGTTGATCCACCATTCATCCAGAGAATGAGCGTTACCGCCTTTGCCTCCTCTTCCAATCGTAATACTCGGTATTCCAAGTGAAATTGGGGTATTTGAATTTGTAGATCCTGTACCTAGTGAGGGTCTCAATTTAAAGTATTCAATTGCCGCCATTGCTCTCTGTATCAGTGGAAGTTCTGCACTCTGAACGCCGGATGGCCGTTCTCCAATTTTTTCAAATTGTACTGTCAGTTTTGCTCCGGTTTTGATACCTGAATTATACTCATCAAGAGCCTTATTAACCTGCTTTAACAAGATTTGCTCAATTCCTTTCAGCTTTTCCGGACTCAATGAGCGCATATCCACCTCCATCCAGGTTTCAAATGGAATCGAGTTTACTGAAGTTCCGCCACCAATTCTGCCTACATTATAGGTGGTTTTTGGACCTTCTTCGACAAATTTTCCGGCGGCCGTATTAAAATAATCGATCGCCTTTCCCATTGCATGATGTGGATTAGCCAATCCAAAAGCACCCCATGAATGAC